>JBDUCW010000221.1:0-4423 GCA_040003235.1 Ferruginibacter sp.
AATACCAGTTGAGCCCTGCTGCTATCGATGAAAAAGTTTTGTGGAAGGCAGAAGCAATGGCTTTATCGGTTGTTAAAAATCTTAAAAGCCCCGGTATTTTCGCGGTTGAAATGTTTATTGATCAGGCCGGTAATTTATGGGTAAATGAAACCGCACCGAGGGTGCACAACAGCGGCCACCATACTATTGAAGCCAATTACTGCTCTCAATTTGATATGCTATGGAGAATATTACTAGGATATCCGTTAGGAAATACCGGGACGATATTGCCGTCGGCTATGATAAATCTTATTGGCGCTGAGGGCTTTTCAGGAAACGTACACTACGAGGGATTGGAAGATGTTTTAAAAATCGACAATGCATTTGTTCATTTATATGGAAAGACGCAAACGCGTCCCGGGCGTAAAATGGGCCACGTTACCATTATCAGTGATAACATCAGGGATCTTACACATAAAGCAAATATTATCAACAGTACCCTGAAATCAAAAGCATAACCGATCTGTCTTTAAAATGGTATTTGATTAATCAAGCGCTTCAATTCTATTTCTGAGGATTTCGCCGCATAACTTAAATTGGTAAACGCATACTCCGCTTGCTGAAAGCTTTGCTGCGCCTGCGTAAGCTCAACAATAGTTGCCTGGTGCAACTGGAAACGGAATAACGCAAGGTCTATTAATTTTTGTGCCAGATCTACGTTTATTTTTTGCGAATCAAGTTGTTGTATGGAAGAAATATATGCCTGATAAGTTTGTACTGCCTGTGCTGAATAATTCCTGATTACTATATCTTTTTGCAAATTTGCATTCTGCACATTTATTTCGGCGATTTTTTGCTGCCGCTTATATACTGATCCATTATAAATAGGAATACCGAGAGTTAAACCGGCAAAAGGCCCACGGGTTTGATTCAATAATACATTTCCTGCTGCAGTTTGACTACGGTTAAAATTATAACCAGCGGATGCCTCAACCGATGGATAGCGAAGGGCAGCAGTTTCTTTAACAAGAAACTGGTTTATTTTTATTTGATTATCTGCCGCCAGTATATCAGCATTACGATTTATATTATCCAATATATTTCCAAGTATTAAAGTTTTATCAACAAGTATAGTATCATTAATATTTATAAGTGAATCGGGCCTTAAATTTAATAACAAGAGCAATCCCGTTTTAGCCTGGTCAATTACCAGTTGCTGAGCCTGTTTTTGCTGTAAGAAATTGTTTAAATCTATTTGTGATTGAAAAAGATCCGCATTATTTGCCATCCCTACGCTTTGCTGGACTTTTACAATCTCCATTTGCTTCTGTGCTACATCGATAGATTTATCAATTGTTTTTATAAGCGCCTGCTGGCGTACAACATCGTAATAACTTGTCATCACAGAAGCCATCGTATTTTGAACTTCGGAATTAAGGTATTGCTCACTTTGAAGTTCCAGTTGTTCCAGGCGATGTTTTGTAGCAACTACTCTTGAACCGTTATACAATAATATTCCTGCGGTAACATTAGATAAATAACTATTCCCAACCGCTGCACTCCTTTTAATAATTGTTCCTGTGTTTAATTCCTGGTGCACATTAGTTGATTGTTCAACATCAGATGCTGCGGCGGTAACAACCGGCAGCCCGCCGGCTATGCCAATATTGTTATTGATCTTGCCTATTTCAACATTATTTTTCAGTAGTTGAAGATCAAGGCTTTTTTTCAACGCAATATTGATCGCATCCTGCAAGCCAAGTGTTTGACAAAACGTGGTAAGATGTATTAAAAAAATAAATAGTATAAAAAGAAATCTTTTCATTAAAATTTTTTATCAGCTTTTAGCAGGCTCACTGCTGCCAGTAAATTCTTTGTTCAGTTCTTCTTCAGTTTTATGCTTTCCCGAGATGAATGTATACGTAGCAGGAATCACATACAATGTAAAAATTAAAGAAAAGACAATGCCGCATACTACCACAATCCCCAGTGGCACGCGGCTTGCGGAAGAAGCGCCCAAACTCAGGGCTATGGGCAATGCGCCAAAAGACGTAGCAAGGCTCGTCATAAGTATGGGCCGCAAACGGTGCGTTGCTGCATCTATTACTGCTTCCATTTTTTTCAAGCCGTGAGACCTGCGCTGGTTGGCAAATTCAACAATTAAGATCCCGTTTTTTGTTACCAGGCCAATAAGCATGATCATCCCGATTTCACTAAATATATTTAAGGTTTGATTGAATATCCATAAACTCAGCAGTGCGCCGGCCAGCGCAAGTGGAACTGTAAACATTATGGTGAACGGATCTAAAAAGCTTTCAAACTGCGCCGACAAAACCAGGTAAATCAGGATGAGCGCGAGGCCAAAGGCAAACAAAATATTTGAGGAGCTTTCGGCGTAATCTCTTGAAGGGCCCGTTAAAGCAGTCTGGTAAGATTCGTCTAACAATCTTTTTGCAATATTATTCATGGCAACGATTCCATCGCCTATCGTATATCCTTCTGATAAGGATGCAGAAATGGTTGCGGCCTTATACCTGTTGAAGTGATATAAAGTAGCAGGGTTGGTGTTTTCTTTCATCTGGATCACAGAAGACAGCGGAATATCCTGGTTAAGATTATTACGAACATACAATTTCGTTATATCACCAGGCTTATTGCGGTCGGTTCGTTCAACCTGTGCGATCACCGAATATTGGAAGCCATTTTGAATAAAGTACGCAAGCCGGCCACCACTGAATGCTGCCTGTATGGCGGCTATAACATCCTGTGTCGATAAACCCAGGTCTTTAATTTTCATTCTGTCAACAGTTAGTTGTATTTCAGGACGGTTAAATTTAAGGTTAACATCTACATTTGAGAAAGTTTTATCTTTTTTTGCCTCATCCAAAAATTTTGGAATGATGTCTTTTAATTTATTCAGATCCTGGTTTTGTATAATGAACTGAACAGGTAACCCACCCCTGTTACCACCAACAGAGATTGTTTGATCCTGTGTAGCAAATATCCTTGCTTCGTTAAAACGCAGCATTTTTCTTTGCAGGTCATTGGCAATTTGATTCTGAGTTCGTTCACGTTCATTTGCAGGTATCAGTCCAATACGGGGCTGGGAGGTATTAATGCTGGCTCCCGCAGGAGTGCGCGCAAATACGAAATCACGCTCCGGAACGGAATCGTATAAATAATTGGAAAGGCGATCCGAAAGATTACTCATGGCGCTATAACTTGTACCTTCTGCGGCAGTAACTGTGAACCGCACGTTATTCCGGTCTTCCAGCGGCGCCAGCTCACTTTTTAAAGTGCCTGACATGAGCCATATTATTACGCCGCAGGCCGCAATAATTACCCACGCCAGCCAGCGGATTTTCATAAACGCCTGCAATGACCTCCGGTAGCCGTTTTCCATTCCTCTGAAAAAAGGCTCTGTTTTATCATAGAACCAGCCATGGCCCGCCTTCTTACGATGGAGATACACATTCAGTACCGGTGTGATTGTAAGTGACACAAAAGCTGAAACCAGCACCGCAGCGGCCAATGATACACCAAACTCCCGGAACAATCTTCCTACAAATCCTTCGAGAAAAATTACGGGTAAGAATACAATAGCCAATGTAATAGACGTAGATATCACCGCAAAAAATATTTCTTTACTTCCTTCCAGTGCGGCCCGCCTGACCGGCAACCCCTGCTCGAGTTTTTTGAAAATATTTTCAGTTACTACAATTCCATCATCCACCACAAGACCGTTAGCCAATACAATGGCCAGCAAGGTTAATATATTAACTGTAAACCCGGCCAGGTACATGATAAAAAATGTTGACACCAATGATATGGGAATATCTATCAATGGGCGCAGAGCAATAAGCCAGTCACGGAAAAACAGGAAGATAACGATCACCACAAGGATAAAAGAGATCCCTAAAGTTTCTTCTACTTCTGCTAGCGACTGGCGGATATATTTTGTATTATCAATCAGGACTTTTAACTGGATGTCGGATTTGGAATCCTTCTCTATTTGTGCAATCCGCTTATTAAACTCATTGGCAATTTGTATATTATTTGCCCCGGGCTGAGGTATGATTGCCAGGCCCACAGCATTTACTCCATTATATTTCCAGCTTTGCTCTAATACTTCAGGGCCCAATTCTATTCGGGCCACATCGCCAAGACGCACAATTCCAGCGCTGTCTTCTCTTATAATAAGATCCCTGAATTGCTTTTCTGAAGTAAGCCTTCCATACACGTTGATGGTCAGTTCTGTGTTGTTACCATAAACTTTGCCGGGAGGCAGATCTACATTTTCATTTTTAATTGAATTGGCCACGTCATTAAATGCTACATTGTAAGCATTCATTTTATCAGGGTTAAGCCAGATGCGCATGGCATAACGCTTCTGGCCAAAAATATTGATGGCGCTTACCTGGTCGATGGTTTGCAATTGCTGTTG
>JBDUCW010000222.1:0-4416 GCA_040003235.1 Ferruginibacter sp.
CATTCATTTAATTCTTCTCCATCTTTCTTATCATTGAAAACATCATTTACATCTGCAATGATTTTCTCTTGTACTGGTACCGGAATTTTACTTACCCAGATATCTTCTTTGTTCATGCTGTAAGTAACCCACATATTTCCGCCAGGCGGCGTACCATCCATATCCTGTATGCCGCGGACATATTGCGGACCATAAGATTTATAAGCGCCGCCATATCTTAAAGAAGTAATCTCTCCATTGACCAGCAGCAGATTTTTATAATTCAACCCGTCATCACTAACACTCAAAGCCAGTGGCCACCTGAATTCTGAAGGATTGTAGACAGTTGCATATTTTCCATCGGAAGTTTTTTGTCCCCAGATTTTTGCGTTCGCATTTACAAACTGCGGAGCCCTTGTTGGATTATATAACCAGGTTTTGCCTTCGTCTTTGCTGATACTTGTCAATGCATATTTCCACAGGCCAACAACGCGGCCGTCATTGAGATGATAATAATTAAATGCTTTAAAATCTTTTTTCAGCGGGATCAATGGATCAGTTCTGTCAGATTCTTCCACCCATTGCTGCATCATGAGTGGCGTTGATAACAATTCATTGCAATCATCTACAAATCCTTTGTCTTTAGATGTTGTATAAAATGGCAGCGATGTATTTTTTTCATTAAAGGCATGATTGTAATGAATGAAATAAACCGGGCCGAATTTTCCATCGGCATAAATTTCTCTTACAACACGTCCGATGCCGTTACCATCATTTGGATCATCATGCTCGCCCATTACCAAACCGTAATAAGCCTGTGCCAGCAAGCGTTTGCTCTTTGCTGTATAAAAACCAATACGTTGATGCATGGCTGCATACAAATCTTTCGCAACTTCTTTTCGTCCCTCTTTAGTTGTACCATCCGGAACTTTGTAAGGAGGAAAAATAATTACCGGATCAGTCCAGTGATATCCATCTTTCGATGTTAGTAATAAGGTTTGACCCGGTGGCACATGCTCACCAACAGGATCACTCAGGTATTCTAAATAAAAAGTATTGTTCCAGTATGCGAGCATCGGCGCATGATTGTAAGTCCAGTTGCTGCCACCCGCCCATTCCGGATGTTCGCGATTGGCGCGGAATACCTGGATATTGTGTACACCAACCACCGGGCTCAGTTGCCCATGATGATAATCCACATTGACCAATGTGTTGCCGGTATAATGCACAGTGTCTTGCGCAGACAAAGCACAACTAAAGAAAAGGACACTTAACGAAAAAAAATATTTCAGTTTTTTTATCATTTCTTAAATAATCATTTAGCCCAAAGACATTAAAAAATTTAAAAACAATTCAACCGTTAACAATTCAGCCACGACTATGTCAACCTTTCAACCTTATCAACTTCTTTAACATTTTCCTGTCTGTCATTACAATAGTTCCATGCTTATGTCCTTCGGGAATTGTGATGAGATTGTCTGCATTTACAAATGTTTTAAAATCCTTTGTAAACACCGCGCCGTATTTTTTCTTTTGATAAGCATCATAGTAAATCAACCAGCCGTCTTTTACTTTAGCGACTGCAGGACCTTCGGTAAACTTTTCAGTAAAGGATGCAGACACATTTTCAAAAGGCCCCAACGGTTTATTACTGAAGGCTACTTTTATATTCCGGTTCGGCCGGGTATTGTCTTTTAAAACCAGTACATAATCATTCATGGCTTTTTTTACAATTACTGCATCGATCGAACTGAACTTCGGATCAAAAAATAATTTAGTATCAGAGAAAATTTTAAAATCCTTTGTTGTGGTATAATAAAGACGGTGATTATTGTCTTCGTCTTCAATTCCTTTTTCAAAACGATTGGGAATGCAGGACGCGAATACAATGATGTACTCCGACTTTTGATCATCATAAAATAATTCAGGTGCCCATACATTTTTTACTGTCGGTTCATTTTTCATAACAGGAACATATTCCTGTTCGCTCCAATGGATCAGATCCTTTGAAGAAGCATATCCAAAGCCATTTCCAGCCTTCCATTCGGTGGTCCATACCAATCTGAATATTCCATCCGGTCCCTGTATCATGGAAGGATCCCGCATGATCTTATCATTGCCAACAATTGGTTTTAAGAAAATGCTGTCGAGACTTTTCCATTTATATCCATCTTTACTATACAGCATTCTCAACCCTTCATTTGCCGGTTCATGAAAGGATGTAAATAGATATACATTTTTCTGCGAAGCACAGGAAGCAACGCTGATCAACAGCAATAAAATATGTATCGGTTTTAGTTTCAATTTTTTTTATCAGATTACTTCGTCCATAGTCCATGGTCAATGGTCCATAGGAGATTATTCAATGCATAACTTTTAACTCTTAATTCTTAATTCTTAATTCTTAACTCCCCTCATTTTTCCAAAATCAGCACCCAATCATTTCCATCTGCTTTTTCACCGGGTGGATCAAATGTTTTAACCACAGCATATTTAAAATCTTTAATCGGAATCACCTGGCTGTCTGTGGGACTGAACCATGTTGCTTTCGTCGGTTTGAAATTCAGTTTGCCAATGCCTACTTTAAATCCATGCGCATTGTACACGTAAAACATGGCGTAGTTTATTCCTCTTGTTGCCATCACGCGATTATACTTTTCTCCATTGCTCAAAACAAGGGATTGATCCGGAACTCTGTCAAAATAAGATTTACTTAAAATCAATTCTTTTAGATATTGCATCTGTCCGGCACCAGGCACTTTCAGCTCATCCTGCCAGTTAGTATTTGCACCAAAGCTTGAGCCTTTATTTCCTTTTGTATAAAACTGCATCACAGAATTATTGCCGTATGTAAATCCGGCGCCGCCCGCAAATACGCTCCAGTAAGCATATCGTCTCACGTCATTGGCTGTCCATCTTTTTTCAGACGAGTCGTGCAAACCGTGCGGAATATTTTCATAAGAAGGTTCGCCATCAAAGGTTGGTTTAACAGGATTCAATTTATAATCATCATTTACGTATCGCCAGTTATCTTCTCCATAATGTAAACTTTCATTGGACGCAGTATCCTGCGCATAACTTTTATGCCCGGACTGAAACATATTAAAATCCAGCCATGCTTCATTGTGAAACCAGGCAGAAGATGAATTTCTTCCTCTTGGATGAAAACCGATGAGATGATTTTTATCAATGGATCGGATTGTATTGCCGATCGCATTCCATTTGTTTAAGGCATCGGCGCCTTTTATATCACCACCATTGAGCCATATGATATTGCTTTTATTTTTATAACGGTTGGCCAAAAACGCAGCATATATTTTTGCCTGCGCTTCACTCACGTGTTTGATATTGCTGCCCCAAACCGGCACCAGTGCCATGTAAATGCCTCGCTTTGCTGCTTCATCAATTATAAAATCTACATGATCCCAGAAATCATATTCAGTTGCATTGCTGAAATTATTTCCTGGAGTTGTGTTGGGCATTGAAACATCTTTATTGTGCAACGCAGAATCACCATATACATTTACGCCGGCATTGATATCATGCAACAGCATCACCTGGATCACATTAAAACCTTTTTGTTTACGGTCATCAAGATATTGGATCGCTTCTTCCCTGCTGCATTTTACAAACAATAACCAACCTGTATCACCGAGCCAGAAAAAAGGTTTACCATCCTTCGTGGCAAAAAATTTTTTATTGGCAGAAATGGTCAAAGGCTGCAATTGCCCCTTTGAAACCATCAAAGAAAAACAAAAAAATAAAAGCAAGATGCCCCCAACCCCTGAAGGGGGGTTATTAGACGAGTATGTTTTTTTTGAGCTATTCATTTTACTGCTTACTGAAATATTTTAATCTCCAAACAACTCCCCTTCAGGGGCGGGGGCTCAACTTTTTTGTTTCTATATTATATACAATACTATTTTTCCCGTCGCTTAATATATATTCATTTTTATTGGAAGAAGCAACCGGCTTCATTCCCAATGCTGCTTTCAATAATTCCTTATCAATATTATCCGGCAGAACAGCAAGACTTCCCCCAGCCATTAAAACAGCAATCCCAAATTCAGGATAACTGTCACCGGAATAACTCACTGCTTTTGTTGGATATTTTTCGCGGTATTCTTTCACGGCACGATATACCTGTTCAAAAGAAGTTTTCTTTGGTTTTAATAATCTCGCGTGCTGCCGTGGCGCAAGGTTTTGTCCGCCTTTCGGTTCATACGCAGTTCCATCGGCCTGGTAATGCCAGTAACGGATATCGATAAGGTCAACAACTGAAGCATAAACCGGATTACTTAAAATAGAATCCTGCACATCTTTGGTAACACATAAACCAATGATCTCTTTTTTACCGGTTTCTTTTTCCCAATCCCTGATCACATCAAGCCAGAATTTTACAAAATGCAAAGGGCCTGTAAATTCTTCACCGATGAA
>JBDUCW010000223.1:0-4387 GCA_040003235.1 Ferruginibacter sp.
ATGGGAACAGAATTGTCAGAACTGGAGGAACGAATTGCCTATACCGATGCCGGTGCAATCACTTCCATCCAGGCGGTATATGTACCTGCGGATGATTTAACGGATCCGGCTGCCGTGCACACGTTCTCTCATCTTTCCGCATCTATTGCACTCTCCAGAAAAAAAGCAAGTGAAGGTTTATATCCCTCCATTGATTTATTACAATCAAATTCTAAAATGGCCACACCAGGCATCATCGGACAAAAACATTACAACCTTGCGCAGAAAATAAGAGCAACGCTTGCACAATACGAAGAATTAAAAGATATCATTTCTATGCTTGGTATGGAACAGCTATCGGTACAGGATCGCAATGTAGTTAATCGTGCCCGGAAGCTGGAGCGGTTTCTTACACAACCTTTTTTTGCTACCGAACAATTCAGTGGCCTCAAAGGAAAACAGGTGAGTCTCAAAGATGCACTGGATGGTTGTGAACGTATTCTGGCAGATGAGTTTAAAGATTACCCGGAAAGCGCTTTTTATATGATCGGTTCAATAGACGAAGCGAAGAAAAATGCAACAGACAATATCGACAATGCCAAACAGAACGAAACAAAAAAAAACAATACCCCTACAGATAATCAAAATATAAAAACTACAACCGCAGAAAAAATACCTGTCTGATTAAATGTCATTAAAAATAAATGATGGATCTTAAAATTCTATTACCCTTTAAAGTATTTGCCGACATAAAAAATGTAAGCAGTATCGTCATGGAGACAAGTGATGGTTCTTATGGCTTGCTTCCGCAACGACTTGACTGTGTAGCTGCATTAGTACCCGGCATTTTTAGTTACGAAACAGACGGTACAGCGCATTATATAGCAGTTGACGAAGGTGTAATGATAAAAGCAGGCACACAGGTTTTAGTATCAGTCCGTAATGCGGTTGGCGGAGCTGATCTGGGCAAGCTCGGCGAAATGGTAAAAGAAGATTTCAAAACCAAAGATGAAAATGAAAAGGAAGTTAATTCTGTAGTTGCAAAATTAGAAAGTGGATTTATTTACAGCCTCGATAAACTTCGAAACAATTAACCATGGAACCTGCAACTAAAAATAAAGAACATAATTTTTTTAGCGACGAGGTTACTAAAAAAGAAAAGCGAAAATTGAAGGCACTACATGAAAAGAAAGGGGTATGGTTTGGACTCGGAATGATGGGCATGGTAGGATGGTCTGTAGTGGTCCCTGCTCTACTTGGAGCTGCACTAGGTATATGGCTGGACAAAAGGTATCCGGAATCATTTTCCTGGACATTAACCTGTATGATCGCGGGGTTAATGACTGGCAGCGTGATTGCATGGTACTGGATAGATAAAGAAGATAAAGAAATGAACACAAAAAACGAGGATAACAATGAATAGTGTCTTATACGCGATATGGGCATTAGTAGTGGGATTATTCCTTGGAACATTGTTCTTTGGAGGACTATGGTTTACTGTAAAAAAAACAGTCACATCGAAAATGCCTGCATTGTTGGTCCTGGGCAGTTTCATTATTCGCGTTGGCATTACACTAGCCGGGTTTTATTTTATTGGCCTGGGTAATTGGAAAATTCTGGTGATCTGCTTGATTGGTTTTATAATAGCTCGTTTTGTGGTTATTTTTTATACAAAATCAATTGATGAAAATAAACTAACATTAAAAAAGGAGGAAGGTCATGAAGCTTAGCCCCGACGAAACTATTTTCTGGCAACATGGTTTTATTACAATTAATCTTACGATTGTGACTACATGGGCTTTAATGGTGGTATTGATACTGGCAGCAAGATTGATAACACGAAAACTCAAAACAGATAATACCATATCCCGTTGGCAATGTATGCTCGAAATAATCGTAACAGGTATCAACAACCAAATTAAGGATGTTGGTCTGAACCATCCAGAACAATATATCGCCTTCATCGGCACTTTGTTTTTATTTATCGGCACGGCCAATCTATGCATAATTTTTCCCTGGTACACACCGCCTACTGCCTCACTATCTACGACAACAGCTATGGCGCTCTGCGTATTCATTGCTGTTCCATTTTATGGTATTGAAAAAAGTGGTTTGGGTGGCTACCTGAAATCCTATTTGAAACCAACATTCATTATGTTGCCATTTAATCTCATCAGCGAAATTTCCCGCACACTTGCCCTGGCCGTAAGATTGTTTGGCAATGTCATGAGTGGAGGAATGATCGTCGCCATTTTACTAAGTATATCGCCATTTATTTTCCCGGTCATTATGAATGCACTTGGGCTACTTACTGGTATGGTGCAGGCCTATATTTTCAGCATACTGGCCACTGTGTATATAACCGCAGCAGTGCATGATGCAAAAAAGACTGATAAACCTGCTTTAATAACAAATAACAAATAAATAAAAGAAAAAAATGGATAGTACAACTCTCATTGCCATAGCGTCAATTGTAACTGCCGGCCTTACCACCGGTATCGGTTGCATGATGCCTGCTTTAGGCGAAGGCAAATCAGTATCATCAGCATTAAATTCCATCGCACAACAGCCCGATGCCGCACCAACAATAACAAGAACATTGTTCGTTGGACTGGCCATGATTGAATCCACTGCGATATACTGTTTCGTGGTTTCGATGATACTCATTTTTGCCAATCCTTTCTGGAATCACATCATCGCAAAATAACAGGGCAATGAAAATTAACTGGTTCACAGTCATTGCACAGGTCATTAATTTCCTCATTTTGGTGTGGTTGCTAAAGAAGTTTTTGTACAATCCCATACTCAATGCCGTAAGCGAGCGCGAGAAAAAGATCACTGATCAGTTAAAAGATGCAGATGATAAAAAAGCAATAGCGCAAAAAGAACAGGATGATTTCAAAAAGAAGAATGAAGAATTTGACCAGCAAAAGAAATCATTGCTGGATAAAGCCCTTGCAGATGCAAATGCGCAAAAGCAACAAATAATGGATGCGGCAAAAGCAGAAGCCATCACACTTAGCACCAATATGGAGAAAGCGGCAAAAGAAAAACTGGAGAATGATCATGTGGAGATAACTGAAAAAGCCCAAAAGCAGGTATTAACCATTGCCAGAAAAGTGCTTACTGATATTGCTTCCGCAAGCCTGGAAGAGCAATCAACTCACACATTCATCAAACACTTAAATGAAATAAAAGATGCTGAGAAGAAGAAATTCATCGATGCATTCAAGTCCGCTTCAAATACTATTTTGGTAAGAAGTGCATTTGTCCTTCCTGCAAAACAACAAGGTGAAATAAATAATACTATAAATGAAATCCTCAGTGCAAAAACAAAGTTGCAATTTAAAACAGCACCTGAAATCGTAAGCGGTATTGAACTTTCGACAAACGGCTTTAAACTTTCCTGGAGTTTTTCAGAATACCTTAATTCATTAGCAAAAAGTATTTCCGGATCCAATAAAGAAAACGAAAAACACGTACCGGAAAAAAAATAACATGTCAGCAGCTACTTCAGATAATATTGTAGGCAATCTATTCAGCCAATTAGAGAAAGGAATAGAGAACTTTCATTTTTCCATAAAGCCACGTGAAGTTGGTCTGGTAACAAGTGTGTCCACCGGTATCGCCAAAGTCTCCGGGCTTCCAGGCGCAGGCTTTGAAGAATTACTGCAATTTTCCAGCGGACTTTTTGGTATTGCTTACAATATTGATGAAGATGAAATAGGTGTAATCCTTTTAGGTAAAGATTCCTCATTGAAAGCCGGAGATGAGGTTGAGCGCACGGGCAGAGTGATGGATATACCCGTTGGCGATTCTTTAATCGGCAGAATAGTTGATCCGCTGGGGCAACCTATTGATGACAAAGGTCCAATCAATCACAAAGAACGATTGCCTATTGAACGACCTGCTCACGCCATTATGGATCGCAGTCCAGTAACGGTTCCTTTGCAAACAGGGATTAAAGTAATTGATGCGTTAATTCCTATTGGTCATGGTCAGCGCGAATTAATTGTAGGTGATCGCCAAACCGGCAAAACAGCTATTGCTATTGACGCCATTCTGAATCAAAAAGATAAAAATGTAGTATGTGTGTATTGTGCCATTGGACAGCGGGCTTCTGCAGTTGCAAAAGTGATCGCCAACCTAAGGGATAAAGACGCCATGGAATACACCGTTGTTGTGGTGGCAGAAGGAAATAATTCTCCGGGGCTGGAATACATTGCACCATATGCGGCTACAAGCATTGCAGAATATTTTATGGAACAGGGCCGTGATGTGCTGATTGTTTATGATGACCTTACACATCATGCACGTTCGTATAGAGAGCTTTCCTTATTGCTGAGAAGACCCCCCGGACGTGAAGCATTCCCCGGCGATATTTTTTATATCCATTCAAGATTATTGG
>JBDUCW010000224.1:0-4376 GCA_040003235.1 Ferruginibacter sp.
CTGTTGGGAAGTATCCCGCAGATCTGGCAAATGCATGGATGCAAATGCAGATAAGGTTAACGAGATCTACTGCCGGGTATAATTCTGTTGTAAGCGACCGGTCGTTTGCGTACGCAGGAATTACAATGTATGAAGCCCTGGTGCCGGGTATTCCAGGCTACCGTTCTCTGCTGCCCCAAATAGGAGCATCTGCCGTAGCAACAGATAAAAGCCATGACCAGTATTACTGGCCTGCCAGTGTAAATGCAGCAATGGCAATGCTGACGAAAAGCTTTTTTGAAACTACATCACCGGCTAATATGGCCAGCATTGATTCGTTGGAAGCTGCTTACAGTGCTAAGTTTCAAACAGAAGCTGACGCTGTAAAAATTCAAAATGCAACAGACTACGGCCATAAGGTAGCAACAGCCATTTTTGCCTGGTCAGCAACAGATGGTGCACACCCGGCTTACAGTCATATTGTGGACCCAACTTATACTCCACCGGTAGGTGATGGTTTATGGGTTCCTACTTTCCCAGCATTTGGCCCCCCGGTACATCCGCACTGGGGTGAAAACCGCAGCTTTATTGCCAATATTGCAGCATCTACCCAACCTGGTGCTCCTATACCCTACGATTCGATAGTCAAATCGCCCTTTTATCAAATGGTAAATGAGCTGTATACAATTTCTTTATCGCTTTCACATGAAGATTCTGTCATTGCTAAATTTTGGGGAGACCAGCCGGGCAACCTGAATGTGCCGGCACATGCAACCAATATCCTCACTCAATTAATTGTTAAAAACAACCTGGACCTTGGAGCAGCGGCCGCTGCTTATGCACTGCATGGTATTGCCATGAATGATGCCAGCATTTCTGTTTTTAAAACAAAATATTACTATAATCTACTTCGGCCTATCACTTACATCCGGGAAATAATGAGGCACGCAACCTGGAATAGCGTACTACCTACCCCGCCGCATCCTGAATATTCCGCGGCACATGCGGTAATCTCCGCAGCAAGTGCAGTAGTACTTGAAAAGATCTTTGGGACACATTATGCCTTTACCGACCATTCTTACGACGCAACTTATGGAGCCCGTACTTTTAACTCATTTGATGATTATGCCAAAGAAGCCGGCCGGTCAAGGTTATTGGCAGGCATACATTATTCGCCGTCTATTGCTATTGGATTAACACAGGGAAGACAGGTGGGAAATAAGGTAGCACAACTGCATATAAATAACTAAGTACTGCTATTTACGGCTCTGCAGCGATTGTTCCGCGCAGAGCCGTATTAGTTAAACAAATATTGAAGCAGCCGTGGTTTTTTAATTGCAAAGAATAGTGTTGGGAATGAGGCTGGTATGTTTACAATAATTGCATTAACTTTCCTATGCAACGTTGGATTACCGGGCAGTTAAAGCCACACCTGCTTCTACATTTAGCTAAAAGACCTTTAATGAAATTCAAATGGCTGATATTTCTTTTATTAATTCCTGTGCTTTCCCAATCACAAAGCCATCGCATAGATAGTCTGGCAACATTATTACCTTCTTTAAAAGACAGCAGCCGGGTTGATTGTTTAAATAAATTAAGCCTGGAATATTACGTCAACGCGTTAAGTGAAACTTATATCAACGTGCAAACGGATACAGCCATCTCGTTTGCATCACGAGCATATCATGAATCAATAAACATTCACTACAAAAATGGAGTTGCAGAAGCGTTACAAAACCTCGGTGAGATAGCCCGTGACAGAGGCGACTATATAACAGCAGAAAATTATTTCCGCAAGTCAGTGCCTTTGTTTGAAGAAATTAATGCCACTGAAAAATTTAGCTGGGCTAACGTAACGCTGGGCTGGTCATACTTTAACCAGGGTAGGTTTTTAGATGCAAAACTTGCATACGAGCGGGCCAGGCCTTATTACATCAAGGTGGATAATAAGGAAAAGCAGTCCATAATATTTAGATTGATTTCCTCAACGTACAGTTCACGTGGATTTAATGAGAAAGCTTTTGAAAATACGCTACAGGCCATCAGGATAACTTATAAAAGTGATGCAAGGGGCGTTATTTCTTCACCGGAAAATATGGCAAATTTATACAAGAATGCCGGGGAACCTGAAACAGCTTTGACATACTTCCGGTTGGCTGCAAAAAATGCAAAGGCAACCAACCCTGTACGGTATAACAGGTTAATGGGTGATATTTCGATGTTACTTAATCAATTGGATTCAGCGATATATTATTATAAAGAATCCCACAATTATGTAAACCTCATGACAAGCGATACCATTATGAGAAAAAGGGATCTCTGCTATAAAAGTTTGTATTTTGGGGAAATTTACCTGAGACAACATAAATATGATCTGGCCATTGAACAGTTAAAAGACCCGTTGCAATTTTTTGAAAAGGGAAATGAAAGAAACGGAGTGATGAGAGCATTGCGGCTACTTGCCAGGTGCTATCAAACGGAGCAAAATTTTACTACGTCTTTTTTATATGCAAAACGATTATTTGAAATGGCACAGGAAACAGGCGCAAGGCCATTTTTACGGGACGCATATGAATTGTTTTGGCAAATGTATGACCGCCGTGGAAAATCAGATAGTGCTTATAAATACAATTTAAAATATATAGCCATAAAAGATTCCATTCTGAGTGATGAATACCGGAGAAATATAGCATTATCAGAAATGCGAGCGCAGGATGAACAGCAAAAAACAAAAATTAGTTTACTGCAGAAGGATCAGCAGCTCAGCCAGGAAAAATTATCACTGCAGCAACAGAAAATCAAAAGTGAATCATTGATAAAGTATATCCTTATCGCGGCTACCATTGCTTTTGCATTTATAGGCGTTTTTATTTTCCGCAATATCAATCTTAAACGTAAAAATGAAAAACAGCATCTTGAACATGCATTAGAATTGCAACAACTTGAAAGCAAAAAATCCACCATTGAGTTCCAGCAACAGGCTACTGAACTCGAGATGCAGGCGCTTCGTGCACAAATGAACCCACATTTTATTTTTAATTGTCTCAGCTCCATCAACCGGTATATTCTCATTAATAAAACCGAAGAAGCTTCTGATTATCTCACCAAATTTTCGAGGCTGATACGAATGGCGCTGCACAATTCGGAGAAAACATTCATCACCCTTGAAAATGAACTGGAGGCGCTTCGGCTTTATCTTGATTTAGAAAGATTAAGATTTAAGAACGCATTTAGCTATAGCATTACTTTTATCAATACCATCGACGTTAATGCCGTATATATTCCACCGATGCTGATACAACCTTTTGCAGAAAACGCGATTTGGCATGGCCTGATGCACAAGAAAGGAGCCGGTTCCCTGGAAATTCAACTATGTGCGGAAGATAAAACATTAACCTGTGTTATTATGGACAATGGGATTGGCAGAAATATGGCAAATTCTTTGAACAGCCGATCGGCCGAAAAAAATAAATCGATGGGTGTTGATATTACTGCAGGGCGTTTAGCACTTTTAAACAAATCAAAGAAGGAGGCTGCAGTTTTTAACATTGAAGATTTGACCGATGATGATGGTAATGGCTGCGGAACCAAAGTAATACTTACCATGCAGTACAGTGAACTGACAGAAGTTGTTGCTTAAAATATAAACCCATAAAATGATCACTGCTATTATTGTCGATGATGAACCTGATTGTTGTGAATCACTCGTGATATTACTGGAGCGCTGGTGCCCCCAGGTAAAAGTGCTGGACATATGTTATGGTGCGGAAACAGCTCTTCAATCTATTAAAGAGCATGCACCGCAAATACTTTTTTTAGATATTGAAATGCCTTTTATGAATGGCTTTGAAATGCTGGAAAAATTAGGCAACATTAATTTTGAATTGATCTTTACCACCAGTTACGATCAATATGCTATCAGGGCAATCCGGTTTAGTGCTTTAGATTATCTTTTAAAACCAGTTGATCGGGACGAACTGCAGAAAGCTGTTCAAAAAGCTGCCCAGCGCGACAACCATCCGCTTCCGCAACAACTGGATATACTGTTGCAAAAGTTTCGAAATCCCTCCGTACCCATTACAAAAATTGCTATTCCGACGATGGAGGGATTTCAATTCCTGGCGACTGATTTAATTATCAGTTGTGAATCACATAGCAATTATACTTACCTGTTTTTAAAAGACAAGCGCAAAATCGTTGCCTCCCGTAATTTAAAAGAAATAGAAGAAATTTTAGAAGATTACCCATTTATAAGGATACACAATTCTTATTTAGTTAACATCAATGAGGTAGAAAAATACATCAAGGGTGAAAGTGCATACCTGGTTATGAGCAATGGCTCAAACATCCCTGTATCCAAAAGCAGGAAAGAACTTCTGAAGAAAAAACTTTCGTTA
>JBDUCW010000225.1:0-4329 GCA_040003235.1 Ferruginibacter sp.
CCCTTTGGATCTTCGGCAGTTACTTTTCCGCTGTTGACAGTTAAATAATATTTGTTTTTTATAAAATGAATTTCCGGTGCCCAGAATCGACCGTTGTATGGGCAGTCCGGCGGAAGTTTTTTTGCATCAATTAAAAAAGAATGTTGTTTCCAGTGAATAAGATCATCTGATACCAACAACCGCACGCCAGGATTTGGTCCGGTCCATACAGGTTCTGAAGTTCCAACGCAATACCATTTCTTATCAACTTTTATAATGAAATGATCCCGCATTGATATAGCCGAATCTCGCGTAATTGGATTTGTGTAACGGAATTCATGTGTAGTGGGCGTTGTGGTTGTTTTCACCTGCGCTATACAAGAGGACGACACAAAGCACGCAATAAATAAAAGCTTCAGGTAATTGTTCATAAATTTATTTTTACTGATGCGGATCATTTTTTATTTTAATTATTTCGAAATAGTTTGCGTCGTAATAGATTTTAAAAAGCGTACTAATTGATGTAACTGTTATTCAAAACGTATCCAGTCTATTGCCACCGGTTCAGAACCCTTCAGCACAACAAAAAGATTTTGTATTCCTTTTGATATATTTTTTACTGATGACTGCACTTCCTGCCAACCGCTACCGGCAGCAATTTTTACTTCACACAATAAAGGTCCTTGTACACTGCCTGAATGAATCTCAACTGTTCCGCCTTTTTCCGACATCGCATTTACCAGAATTCTTTTAAATGTATTTTTTCCAAAATCGACTGTATTGTATTGAATCCATGCACCTGCTTCATTCAATAATGTCTTCCATCCCAAAAAACGATTTGTTGTATCAATAAAATCAATCGATGTGCCAGTACTGCTTATATGGCTGTACCTGTCTATTTGGATCTGGCTGCCTGCGCTGGTCACACCAATACCACGTAATGTTGGAATTACTTTTTGAATGCTGCCATCTGCATTAAATGATAAACTATCTGCTCTTACAGATCTTGCCTTATCAAAATTTGGTGAATAGTCTTTGTTGTGATAAAAAAGATACCATTGATTTTTAAACTGGATGATAGAATGATGATTCGTCCAGCAACCGTTTGCCGCTTCATCCATAATCACACCGGTTACTTTAAATGGGCCCAGTGGATTATCTGCAATTGCATATTCAAGCCTTTCTGTTTTATTTTCTACATGCGGGTAAGTGAGATAATAAATTCCATTTCGTTCAAACAGATATGGCCCTTCTTTTAATCCTTTGGTTGGAAGTTCTCCCATTGTTTTTACTTCGGAGGCCAGCTCCAGCATATTTTCTTTGAGCTTTGCCGCATAAATATTTCCGGCAGACCAATACAGATATGCCTGACCATCTTTATCAATAAATACATTTGGATCAATACCGTGAATGCCTGCGATGGGTGTAGATTGTGCGGTATATGGCCCTTCCGGTTTATCAGCGATGGCTACACCAACTGTAAAGCCACGCCCATAAGTAGTTGTATCTTTTGGAGAAGTTGGATAATAGAAATAATATTTTCCATTTCTTTCGATACAGTCTGGCGCCCACATGCTGTAACTGTTCGGCCTAACCCAATCGATTTTATTTTGAGTAACCACTACGCCATGGTCTGTCCAGTCGATAAGATTTGCAGAAGAAAATACGTGATAGTCTTCCATGCAAAACCAACCGATGCGGCCTTTGCCTTGCTGTGCCAGTATATCATGTGAAGGAAACAGGTAAACTTTATTTCCGAAAACTCTGGCAGAAGGATCGGCAGAATATTGATTCCTGATAATTGGATTTTGTGCAATTATTGCTGAAGTAGAAAGAAATGATATTGCAAGTATCAGTAAAGGCTGAAAATATTTTTTCATGCGTTACAAACGATTTTATTTTTTTTTTACTAAATCCTGAATTGTTATTATAAGGATTCATTATAATTTTTTCTGCTCATATCATTTTTAATAATGTCGTCGAGACTGTGGATTGACCTTTCAATTTCAATTGGTATGGGCATTTTACTAAACTGTTGAAAATACAACAGGCAAGCATCTTTCCATAAGATGGCGTTGGCGCTTTGGCTGCGCAGTTTTTTTTGTACTGCGTAAAATCTAGCGCTGTCTACATACCGTTCAACGTTGTCCCAGGTTTTTTGAAATTCCCTTACCTGCTTCACGCCTTTGTCATAGTGATAACAGATTTCATCCCAAAGACTCTTACCGCTTTTCATTTTAAAATTCCATGGTAAGTGATGAAACCAAAGCAAGTAGCCATCGGGGCAGGTTTTGGGATCATTTAGTAAAGAAGCCAACGGTTCATGATATTGTTCCACTGCATCGCTTCCACTTTTGCTGCGGTTAAAACCAATGCCAATACTGTCGGCCTGGTGATAATAAGGCGGTGTCCAATCGGCACGGACTCTTGCAGGTGCCCACCATGGTCCGGGTCCGTAATGACCATTTGCAGACATGATATGATGAAGGCCGAGTGGCATCATATAATTCACTGCAGCTTCACGGCTTTCGAGCATCATTTTTTTTACCGGATTTAAAAAATTTGTTTTCCATCCATTTGAATAATCGAATGAAATATTTTTTTGAGTTGTTGATGCATCATGGAAAGTTAGTTTCAGCCACTCATCTGCTATCTGTTCACTGTTTAAATTATTATTCCAGGCTAATCTTCCGAATGCATACCAGTTGGCTTGCGCAAAATCATGACCGCACCAGTTTGTATCTAGACCAATATTTGAAACACCTGCGATCGCAGAATATTTTTGTATTTTAAGAGAACCATCTGTACATCTTGCAACAGTACTGCCTTTGCCAAACTGGTAGGTATCACTTTGTAAACATTCCTGCCACATGGGCGATAAAAAAACAAGATGAGTTGAATGACCAAGGTATTCCTGTGTGATCTGAAATTCTGCCATCACAGCTGTTTTGTTAAGCGCACCAAACAGCGGACTAAAAGGTTCTCTCGGCATAAAATCAATAGGACCATTTTTTACCTGGATGATCACATTATCTCTGAACTTACCATCGAGCGGAACGAATTCATTGTACGCCTGTTTTGCACGGTCCTTATCATTTGGACTGTACACAAAAGCCCGCCACATGATTATACCACCGAAAGGTTTTACTGCATCGGCCAACATGTTGGCGCCATCTGCATGCGTGCGGCCAAAATCCTGCGGGCCTGGTTGGCCTTCGCTGCTTGCTTTAATTAAAAAACCACCAAAGTCGGGAATCAATTTATAAATCTCTTTTACTTTATCGTTCCACCATTTTATAACTTCAGGATCCAATGGATCAGATGTTTTTAATTTACCGACCAATGCAGGCGAAGAAAATTTTACGGATAAATAAACCTTCACTCCATAAGGTCGCAACACTTCTGCGATGGTTTTTGCGCGCATTAAATAATCAGCAGTTAAGATAAGTGGGTTGGCATTTACATTATCCAGTACTGCGCCATTAATTCCTATTGAAGCATTTGCCCTTGCGTATTCCTGCCATAATTTTTTGTCGGATGCTGTTACAGTAAAAGGATCATCTTTTCTCCAGAAAATAGAATTGCCTGCAAAACCTCTTTCAATAGAACCATCAAGATTATCCCAATGATTTAGAATGCGATTTGTGTAAGAAGGATTGGAAATTTCTTCCTTGATCATTTCTCCTGTTTGTTGACGGCGCAGCATTTCATACACGCCGTATAATATGCCCAGGTCAGTATTAGCCTGGATTCCAGAAGAAGTTATTTTAAAACCATCCGCTTTGATATTGTTATCAGACTTAACGGAAAGCGTAAATTTTGCGCCGGCCGCGCCTTGCCAGTTTTGTTGTAATTCCTGCGTGGCAACAGTTAATGTTGCAGAATTTTTTGTACATATTATTTTAATCGGTAAAGATTTTTTATTCCGAAGCCAAAGCCCGTGGCCATCCTCTGCACATGCTTGCATTGCCAACAGCGCAACAATAAAAAAGCAGTATATTTTTTTTATAATTTTCATAAACAACATATTTTATTATTCAGCATTTCCAATTAAAATGAATTTGTACACTTTACCTTTTACAGTTTGTAAATCATATAACCAGGTCTTCTTTAAATCGGGTTTAGTTATTTCAGCCTTTGCAGATATGATCGGAGTCGCCGTTTTTTCAACATGATAAAATGGGTTTGCATTTTCACCAACAGCCTTCTTTAATCCAATTCCAGTAAGCAGTTTTATTTCATTGGGAACCCTGAGGCGAAGATTGCCGCCAAGGTTTGAACTGATAGAAAGCTGCATTAATTTTCCATCTTTCCATTGCATATCTACAATTTCAAAACCACCTCTTGCAC
>JBDUCW010000122.1:0-14650 GCA_040003235.1 Ferruginibacter sp.
GTGGTTGCGCTTACAATAATTCTTCCCAAAGAATCTCTTAAGTAATCAGTTACCTGCAACACCCTCATTGGTTGTCCTTCGATGGTGTAAATGGCACCTGTTGTGAAACCACCAATGGTAAGGCTTTTTACTTTTGGATCGATTACATCTACTTTGTCTTTATATAAAGAAAGGTTACCGCTCAGATTGAATTTAACCGGGCCGATATTAACTACGGGATTTAATTTCAAATCAAATTCCAATCCCTGGTTGCTAACATTACCCACGTTCTGGTTGGTAGCGGTGTATCCTGTTGAAGAAGATATCTGAACTGGTACAGTCTGATCGCTGATATCTTCATCATAAGCAGTGATTCCAACTGTAATCCTTCTTTTTAAGAAAGACAATTGTAAACCAATTTCTCTTGCTTTGATAAATTCAGGTTTGATATTGCTGTTTGCCAATGTATTTCCCTGTGTAAAGCCGGTTAGACCGCCATAAGGAAAGCCCTGAGCCTGAGAGAAAGTGTTTGACAATTCATAAGCACCAAGACTTACGTTACCAACTTTGGTAATACTTGCGGTAACTTTACCGAAAGAAAGCCATGGAATACTTTTCAGAGATTTGATCGCATCGGTAAATACAAAAGATGCGTTTAATCCTGGATAGAAGAAAGAACGATTTTCAGCAGCTAATACAGAAACCCAATCATTTCTTCCGGTTGCTTCAAGGAATAAGAAGTTTTTCCATCCCAGCTGAAGACTTGCAAAAGCACCGATCTTACCAGTCTTTCCAATACTTTCAGCAACTGTAGGTATACCTACTACGTTTGAAACGTTATACAGGCCTGGTATTTCCAACTGGTTGTTACCAGTTTGTAAAGCCCTTACTGTATTTTTAGTAACAGAGTTACCCAACAGTAATCTTACATCCAGATCATTATGAACAAATTTCTTTTCCATGTTGATCAGGAAATCAGACTGCAGGATAAATCTTTCATTAATTGCGTCGAATTCCAGTGGCTTGATACCATTCGGTGCACCTGAAGGTGTTCCGCCTGCGCCAAATGGATCCGCAATTTCATACTCACTGAACGTTACGCCAGCCTGTGTGTTTTTCTGCTGGAAGTTTCTTGCAGTAGCACCTACACGATAAGTAAAGTTGATCCAGCTTTTTGGTTTGTAATTAAATTCAACAGAACCAAGAATATCATCCTGTGTAGATTTTACACGGCTGTTTTCGATCTGCCAGTAAGGATTGGGATAATATGCATTATACCAGTCATTTTCATTGGCGAAAGGAGCACTCAGATCTTTATAATTATTGATGGGAACTTCACCTGGCGTATTCAATACATTCCAGTAAACAGGTCTTGCCTGGTTGTAATCCGTTCCGGCAACATTTGTTTCAAATTTGGTATACCCGATAGAAAAAGAAGAAGTGAATTTATTGTAAATTCTGGAAGCTCCAAGTCTTACACTATATCTGTTACTTACATCTTTTGGAACAGTACCGGTTGTATTATTGAACTGGCCAGAAAAGAAGAAAGAACCATTCTGATCGCCAGCCTGGTAGCTGATACCATTCTGTATGGTACGGCCGGTAGCGAAGAAGTGACCTAATGGATCTTTATAAGTATAAGGTATCTGCTGGGTAGTATCATAAGTACTTCCGTTTGCACGGGTTAATCTTTTTGCATAACCCAAGGCAACAGTACGACCGTCATATTCAGGACCGTACATCTGGTTCTCGTAAGGAATACGGCCAAAGTATCCTGTATAAGCACTTAAACTGTCCGGCTCTGTAGAACCTGCACCAAAACGATCGTTCAGTTCAGGAAAAAAGCTAACTTTTTCAATACTTGTAGTATGCGTGAAAGTAATAGTTGGCTTTGCTCTTACACCTTTTTTGCTGGTAATAAGAATAACACCATTAGCACCATCCGATCCGTACAATGCAGCAGCATTAGCACCTTTCAGGATGGAAACGTTTTCAATATCGTCAGGATTGAGAGAGTTTAAATAACTCGCACTTACCGGAACGTTATCAATTACGATCAATGCCTGGTTGTTACCAGTAATAGAACGCTCACCTCTTAATACAATACGCGTGTCTGAAGTAACACCGTTATTTACAGAGTTTACCTGCAAACCGGAAACTTTTCCTGAAAGAGCGCTGGCCACGTTGGTAGCTTTTGCCTGGGTAAGTTCCTGTGTGGAGATGTTGGCAACTGAATATCCGGTTGCTTTCACATCTCTTTTTATACCAAGAGCGGTTACAACCACAGTAGCCAGCTCCTGTGTGCTGGTAGTCATGGTAACAGTAACATTGGCTGCTGAAGCAACTTCCTGCTGAGCGAACCCAGTCGCGGTAATTACTAAACGAGCGCCTTTTTTTACTGTAATTGTAAAAACACCATTTGCATTTGCAGAGACCCCATTTTGCGTGCCTTTTTCTAAAACCGAGGCATTGGGAACGGCTCCGTTGGGTCCGGTAATTTTACCCGAAACAACTTGTGTTTGGGCTAGCAGCGCTACATTGCCAAATAGTAGCAATGTAAAGAACAGAATAATTTTTCTCATACTAGATAACTTTTGTTTTGGAATAAGCGGCAAACTTAGGCCTTTTGAATAAAATAAAAGAATTTGCGTTAAATAATCTTTAAATTTTCTAAAATGACAATTTATTAACGATTTATGCTGCATCATTCAAACATATTTTTTTTATACTTATGTTGGATACATGTAAGACTTTAGGGCAGCAACATAAAAATCGAATGCATCAATTCCTTTTTTTGTTATTCGGCAGGTAGTTAGGGGATAGTTATCTTTAAATTGTTTGGAAACATCTATATAGCCCGCGTCCTTTAACTTGTTGATCTGCACACTCAGATTCCCCGCAGTAGCATTTGTTTTTTCGCGGATAAAAGTGAACTCAGCTTCTTTTACGCTGATAAGCAGGCTCATGACTGCCAATCTTAATTGTGAATGTAATATGGGATCAAGTTCTTTAAATTCCATGTTGCTTGTTAAAGGGTCGGAATGTCTTTTTTCATCCGGTTATACTTTTTCCGGAGCATGTAACCCGGAATTATATAACCAATAAATACGGCTGCGGCGGTTATCAGCATATCATACCTGAATTCTTTATTGATAAAAACGCCAGCTGCTCCTATCCAGTTAGCTACCGCGCCAATAATCAGCGGCCTGAATTTTAAAGCTCCGCCCTGTATCAGCATTAAAAATCCATAGATCATTAAAAAGTAGCCAAATTCTTCATTATAATTTTGACTGATGTTTATAGAAAGTATGATCAGGAAAAGGCAAACAGCAAATCCAATATCGAAAAGACGCAGCAGATCATCAACATAAGTTTTAATAAGTCCTTTCCGCCTTGGCTTTATTACAGCATATACAAGCAATAGTATGGATATGATACCAAATATGTTCCATCCCAGAAATATATTCCGGTAACCGGTTTCTATAAAAATATAAGTTGAAATTGATGCCACAAATATCATAGAACCCCATAACAGCCAGCCCATCCCATTATCGGTGATATTATTTCTGGCATTGCCAATCATCTGATGAATGATATCAAAGCTTTCCTTTTCCGAAAGATTTTTTTTGTCCTGCATTTTAATTACGGTTTTTTTTATACTTTTTTCTCAGCAAATAACCCGGTATAATATAACTGATTAATACTGCACAGGCTGTTAACAATATATTGGTATCATAATCAAGGTAACCGGAAAAAACTGCCAGCACCCATGCTCCCGATCCACCCCATACGAGCGGTGAAAATTTTATGAGCCGGCCAGTAACAAAACAACCAATGCCATACAACAACATATAAAAAGGAAAACAATACTGCCATCCTATCTGAGAAAAAACAAATGCCAGTACGATGAAAGAAATACCAATGCTCATCCACAAATAGTCAATACTCTCATCAATATATGTTTTCATTTTTATTTCTTTATCCTGCTTTCTGCCCAGGTAAATGGAACCTGTAATTCCGATGATGATCATAAACCATGCATAATAATGCTGCTCATATTTTATAACAACCTTCAGCAGGTATTGCAGTCCGCAGGCAATGAATACAACCCAACCCCACAACAAAAAATAAGCACTGCTGTCTGCAACGCTGTTCTTTGTTTTGCTGATCATATTTTCAATCAGCTGCAGACTTTGTTCCGGAGAAAAATCTTCTTTTTCCATATTGAGTTGATTTAATAAAGTATAACTTTTACTTGCATGCTGCAAGATTATCTTCAGTTGTTTTTCTGCCCCAGTGCGGATAAATTTCTGATACCGGTTTAAATGCATCATATAATTGAATGGCCTGCTCTAATACCGGTTTTGCGGTTTTACATCCGCCGCCAAATTGCTCCGGTGTGTTTTTCAATGTCTGCCCTGTAAGGTAATAGGGACGCGGATTTGTGGGGTCCTGTTTTTTTGCAAGATCAAGTGCCTGTGTTGAGATGGGGCCATATTCCATATAACGCTGATATGGATTCACCAGCAGATGAAGTGTAGCAATCATGCTTTTAACACAACTGATTTCTGAATTATCTTTTTGCAAAGAATCTGCACTGTTCAGCAAGGCTGCAGCTTTATCGGCGATATTATCATACGACTCAGTATTCTGTTTTACAAAACCATACAATGCCTGTCCATAAGCTGCATAATAATAAGCAAGCCATTGATTTTTTTCAGCATTGGCAATGCGTTCAAAGCCTGCAGCCACAGATAAATATTCGTCCGCTGTTTTAGCGCTGTCTAATTTTGTAATATTGGCCAGCATCGCTTTTGTAAATTTTTCACTTTGCGCACTCGATGAAAATGCCGCGATGATCATAACGAAAGAAAAAAATATTTTTTTCATGATGTTTGTTTTATATCCTTTAAAAAAAATTATTGTCTGCCCTTTAATTTCTGGTATTCTTTTTCAACAGAATTTGCTTTGGGAAAAAGATAAGCCCCGGCAAAATGAAAAGCAAGTCCGATTCCCCAGCCCAGTGTGGTCCATATCGGCCATGGGTAATGGTGCCAGTGCATATTTGCAAAATTGAGTTCATCATCATTACTGGAACCAGTGAAATACCAGACGCCCCATAAAAAAGCATTCACAATAATATAAGTAAGTGCATGTTTTTTAAAGGCCGCCCTTTTTTGTGCGATCTCCCATAATTCAGGATCCTTTCCTTCGGGAGCCGGTTGATAATTGTGTGACATGATAAATTGTTTTAAGAATTGTTTTATGAATATTTCTATTAGTAATTTATTATAAATTGTTGTTGATAGCATCCTGTGTTCTGTCTGTTCCGATATTGATAAACCATCCGAGATAAATAAATCTTTTTGCAGGTGGAGTGACCGGTTCTTTGTATGTGCCGTTATAATTGTAATTGTAACTGAACACCTGGTTGAAACCCGGAACATTACTGATGCTCAGCACAACCACTGAAAACATTTTTGCTTTTTTATTTCCAAGATTTGGAAGATAATTGACACTGAATCCGAGATTGTTATAACTGGCAGTTGTTCCGGCATCGGTTATTTCATATTTGTTGGATCCATTATTATAAACGATCCGGTAATAAGGCCTTCCGCTGGCAAAAGTATAACTGGCATTAAACCCGGTCTTCCAGGGAAGGATGAACGTTTTTAAAACCAGTGAGGCAGTATGTTTGGCAGCAAAAGGAGGCGCAATGCTTGCAGGATAATTTAAAAAATTCCGTTTGGTATCAAGGTATGAATAACTTATCCAGTAGTCAATAAACTTAAATGTTTTTTTATCTCTCCAGAATAATTCAAATCCCTTCGCATCTCCGGAACCGTTATTGGATGAAGCCACTTCACGGCCGTTGCTGTTTAGTGAAGTTTTGAAAAGATTATTATACTTTTTATAAAACAATTCTGTACGGAATGTATATCCTGCAGGAACGATACGTTGGTATTGCAGAATGTAATGCGTGGCTTTAGCAAAACCAAGATCCGGTACAGCAGCCGGAAGATATTTCCTTTCAGGATCCTGGTAAAAAATTCCATAGGCAAAAGACGCCTGTCCGTTATTTCTGAATTTATAGGCCAATGAAATACGTGGTGCAGCATTCCATTGATCCATCAGTTGGGAATGTTCTGCTCTTGCCCCAACCTTTAATGCAACATAATTGGTTAAATATATATCTGCTTCAGCAAAACCCGCAGCCAGATTGTTTTTCACGGTTTCTGAAAAAGATGTACCATCGTATAATGTGAACGTTGACTTTTCTTTGCTGTAAAAATAATCGCTCCCAAAACGGATAGCACTCAGACCACGCAATCTTTTTTCAAATATCATTCTTGCCTCTGCATATTGGCCTTTTGAAAGCAGACTGTAATTTTTGAATGCATACAACGGTTGATTATTGATTTGTAGTTTTTGATTGTTGGCATCCTGCAACTCATTGCTGATATCATCTTTGTTGGTACTGTAACTGATGCTGGTAAAAAAATTCCAATTATTGGCAAGGCGTTCTTTCCAGTTTACATTCTGATAAGTGTTTACATTTTTCAGACTGAATGCATTCTTCAAAAGCAGTGAATCAATATCGTTGCTGCGAAGGCCAATCCTGGAAGCTGACCAATAACCATAATACTTTATAAATCCTTTTTTTGTTTTGATTCTGAAATTTCCATCGCCTTCATGAAACATGGGCACCTGGTAATAATCCGGTTTTTGTTTCAACACTTTATATGCAAGTCCGAGATGAGTAAAGTTGTAGGTAAAGCCCCAGCTTGATTTTTTATCTTTTGCAAGATGCTGTAACCCGCCACCAAGGCCGATTACAGAAAGAGAAATATCCGCTTCACTTTTTTCAGGAAGATCATTGCTTTCCAATATTAAAGCGGAAGACAATGCCTGTCCATATAATGCAGAATAACCGCCGGCGCTGAACACTGTTCCTTTAAAAAGAAAAGGATTGAAACGGCCACGGCTTGCAATACCGGGCACACTGCTGTAAAAAAAATTGTTGACCAGGTTCCCATCCATATAGATCTTACTTTCTGTGGCAGTACCGCCTCTTACAAACAGGCCTTCGCTTTCACCGACCTGCTGCGTACCGGGTAAAGTTTTCAATGCCCCGGTTATATCCGCATTTGCACTTGCAGTTGTAACAATATCCAGGGCAGATAAAGTAGCTCCTTTCTTTTTATCACTTGCTTCAAAGGCACCGGCTGTAATTACAACAGCCCGCAATTCTGTTACCTGTTCTTTTAACGAAAAAGAAAGGGTAATGGGTTGACCGGAAAGATTAATTTTTTGCTCTGCAGTTTTATATCCCGAAATGGTTACTTCAATTATCTGTTCCCCTTTTTCATCAGTTGTTATTGAAAAAAAACCAAGGCTATCGGTGGTAGCGCCGTCATAAGTGTTTTTAATTGTAATACTGGCTCCCTGTAATGGTTTATTTCTGGTATCAGTGATTTTGCCGGACACTTTTATTTGTCCTTTGGTAAGAGTACCGACCAGCAGAGCAGTAAACAACAGCAGCATTTTCATTCTGTAATATTTGGATCACAAACATAGAGTAGTTTATTTTATAAACCAAATTTTATTCTTCATGTCTAATTTATAATGCAGTGATTATCAATTTCATAGATTTTGCAATTTCACTATAACTAATTGATTTTTAACTTATTACTGCGTTTCTTATAAAGCATAAACTAACAGGTAGCATACCCGAAAATTTATACACACCTCCTAAAATTAATTTGTTTATGTGAGGGTATTTAGTACTTTAGCATCAGAATTTAATGGGTTAGTAAGTACAAAGGGTCAACGTAAGTTGGCCCTTTTGCTTTGCAGAAAGTCTCCACGCAACTCTTCAATTGATTTATTTTTATAGAAGTAATTCATGATTTAACCAACGTGATTATCTTCTTTTTTTAAGTTTATTAAATTTCCTGTTTACAATTCTTCTTTCTTACTTCGCTCATCTATAATATGGCTATTGACGATCAAACAAAAAATTGCCGCAAATTTTAAATGTATCAATGAGTAAAACCAAAACAAGTTTTTTTTGTCAGAACTGCGGATATGAAAGTGCTAAGTGGTTGGGTAAATGTCCGAGCTGCAGTCAATGGAATACTTTCGTTGAAGAAGTTGTGATAAAAGGCGCAGATAAAAAACCAGACGAGTGGAAAGATTTTAAAACTCCTGGAAAATTAAAAACAATTTCGCTTCATGAAGTTAAAAGTGCAGAAGACAAACGCATCATTACTACCGATGCAGAAGTAAACCGCGTTCTCGGTGGTGGCATTGTTGCAGGAAGTATTGTTTTGGTAGCCGGTGAACCCGGTATCGGCAAATCAACTTTGTTTCTCCAGATTGGTTTACAATTGAAAGGCATCAGCACATTATATATAAGTGGTGAAGAAAGTGAACAGCAGATTAAAATGCGTGCAGACCGTTTAAAAATCAGTAATGAAAATTTTTACCTGTTAACAGAAACCAATACCCAGACTATTTTCCAGGAAATAAAAAAACTAAGACCGGAACTTGTCATCGTTGATTCCATTCAAACCTTACAATCGCCTTATGTTGAAAGCAGCCCCGGAAGCGTATCACAGATAAGAGAGTGCGCATCAGAACTGCAGCGTTTTGCAAAAGAAACAAATACGCCGGTCTTTCTCATTGGACATATTACCAAGGATGGAAATATTGCAGGGCCAAAAATACTGGAGCACATGGTTGATACTGTTCTGCAATTCGAAGGCGACCGCCATTATGCATACAGGATCCTACGTACATTAAAAAACCGTTTCGGTTCTACTTCTGAATTGGGCATTTATGAAATGACCGGCGAAGGGATGCGACCGGTGAGCAATCCATCAGAGATTCTGATCACACAAAAAGAAGACAGCCTCAGTGGTATTGCCATTGCAGCAACCATAGAAGGCATGCGTCCATTATTGATAGAGGTTCAGGCACTGGTAACACAAAGTGTATATGGCACACCGCAAAGAACAGTAAGTGGTTTTGATACAAGACGCATACAATTATTACTGGCCGTGCTGGAAAAACGCGGTGGCTTTCATTTTGGTGTTAAAGATGTTTTTGTAAATATTGCCGGTGGATTAAAAGTAGAAGACCCATCCATCGATCTTGCCATGGTGTGCGCATTGCTCAGCAGTTATGAAGATGTTCCGGTACCGCAACAGATCTGTTTTGCAGGAGAAGTTGGATTGAGCGGCGAGATCCGTGCTGTAAACCGTATTGAACAACGCATTGCCGAAGCAGAAAAACTTGGCTTTCAAAAAATCATCCTGAGTAAATACAATGAGAAGTCGATCGGCAAAAAAAAATATGGAATTGAAATTATCGCATTGAGTAAAGTAGAAGAGTTATACCAGTATTTATTTCAATAGAAAAGAAAGTTAAGCGTTAGGCGTTCTTTAAAATTTGAAATTACATTTCGTTCAAATGTTTAAATCATCCTATTCTATAGCTATCTCTTATTAACACTGTTTAGGAACACCAAACGCCCAACGACAAACAATTGTATGATGTTTCCTTTAAAAAACATATTCGCCGATACCCTTCATCTTTTTTATCCGCATCTATGCACTGGTTGCGGAAGTGATCTGCTGGAGGATAAAAGTCTTCTTTGTTTACATTGTCTTAATGATCTTCCATATACTCACGAAGCCGCATTCGCACTGAATCATACAGAAAAAATATTTTCAGGCAGACTTGCCATTGCTGCTGCAAGCAGTGAATTTTATTTCGGTAAAGGTTCATTGATCCAGCATCTGATCCATCAGTTGAAATACAAGGGCAATAAAGAAATTGGTTTTTTTCTCGGAGAAATAATGGGAAAAAATTTATTGCAGAGTAACCGGTTCAATAATATTGACGCGCTGATTCCTTTGCCTTTGTATCCCGACAAAGAACGCAAACGTGGTTATAACCAGGCAGCAGTTATCTGCAATGGCATCTCTTCTGTATTGAATGTTCCTGTTGAAACGGTGAATGTGATCCGGCAACGCTTTACTGAAACACAAACCCGTAAACACCGGACAGAACGATGGGAAAATGTAGAGGGAAGTTTTGTGGTAAAAAATGAAATCAGTTTTGCGGGAAAACATTTTTTACTGGTAGATGATGTGATCACCACCGGCGCAACACTCGAATCCTGCGGCCAGGCAATGATGAAGATTCCAGGCGTTCAATTAAGTATTGCGGCTTTGGCGTATGCCTCAAAGTAAGTTGTAAGTTTTAAGTTATAGGTTGTAAGTAAAGGCATGAACGGACAGGAAATACATTCGTGCACATTCGCATCATTCGTGGCTATTTGTATTTTCAGTGTGATCCGTGTAATCCGTGGCCCGTATGCAACTTTATTGTAAATTTGAATTTATGAGAAAAGATCTTCTTTTGCTGTTTGGCCTTTGCGTATTATTCTTCACGAGTTCCTGCAAAAAAGATTCCTTTATTACAAGCCCCGAAGCAAGACTGACCATCAGTATTGATTCCCTGAAATATGATACAGTTTTTACTACAACCGGCTCCATTACCAAATCATTTAAAATAATAAACGACAATAGTCAAAAGCTCCGCCTGAATAAAGTAAAGCTGATGGGCGGAACCGGCTCCTCTTATAAAATGAATGTGGATGGTATTGCAACTGCAGAAGCCAGCAATATTGAGATTGCCGCTGATGACAGCATTTATGTTTTTGTAACAGTAAGCATCAATCCCAATACAAACAATCTTCCTTTTGTAGTGAGCGATAGTATTCTGGTGAGTTACAATGGCAATGAACGTTATGTTCAGTTGCAGGCATACGGACAGAACGCAAATTTTCTGCGCAACCGCGTTATAACAGGAAATATTATCTGGACAAACAATCTGCCTTACGTAATCCTGGGAAGTATCCGCATTGATACTACCGCAACATTGACAATACAGGCCGGAACAAAAATATATTCACACGCCAATGCTCCTTTTATTGTGGATGGAACTTTGATCATTAATGGTACAAAGACAGACAGTGTTAGTTTTGCCGGGGACAGGCTTGACTTTGATTATAAAGATCTACCTGCAAGCTGGCCCGGAATTTATTTTCGCGGCAGCAGTAAAAACAATGTGTTGAAATTTACAACTATTAAGAATGCTTACCAGGCAGTTGTTGCAGAACAACCTTCTGTAAATGCCAATCCCAAACTGATATTACATCAATGTATCATTGACAATGCTTATGATGCAGGTTTACTTTGCGTGAACAGCAATGTGCAGGCCGATAATAGTCTGATCAGTAATTGCGGAACTAATGTGGCCATTGCATACGGTGGCGATTATACACTTACGCATTGTACCGTGGCAAGCTTTTCTAATTATTATATCAATCACAAAAATCCGGTGCTGCAGTTAAATAATTTTGCTTTGCAGAATGGCGCAGTGGTTACAGCTAATCTGAATGCTGTATTCCGCAACTGTATTTTCTGGGGCGATAATGGTATTGTTGATAATGAATTATCTGTAAGCAAACAGGGCAGTACAACTTTTAATGTTTTATTCGATCGCGATTTGTATAAAGCTGTTGCCGATCCGGCTAATACAACACTTACCAATTCTATTAAAAATTTATATCCGCAGTTTGACAGTATTGATGTTAACCGGCGCATATATGATTTTCATATTTCCACTGCCGGTGCGCCCGGTATTAATAAAGGTATTGCCACTTCTTTTACTAAAGACCTGGATGACAAAAACCGTAACAATGGCCTGCCTGATATGGGTTGTTATGAAAAACAATAACCCGGTCTGACGGTCTCCGTCTGACCGATATTTACCGGAACTCCAACCATTCAAAACATTAATATGGTGTCAACAATTTAATAAGTAAATTTGTTGTTCAAAAAAATACACTCATGATTAAATTATTTGCCATTGCCGCAGCATTTTTTTGCTGCTCAGCTCAAAACAATAATTCTGTTGCTGCACCTGCAACCGCTACAGTTGTAAAAGACAGTTCTATTTATGATTTTAAAGTAGAAGGTCTGGATGGAAAAACGATTGATTTTTCAAAGTTCAAAGGAAAAAAAATAATGATCGTAAATACTGCATCGCAATGCGGCAATACACCTCAATACAGTGACCTGCAAAAATTATATGAAAAATATAAAGACAAACTGGTGATAGTTGGTTTTCCTGCCAACAATTTTGGTGCACAGGAACCCGGCAGCAACAGCGAGATAAAAGAATTCTGCACAAAAAATTACAGCGTTTCTTTTCCAATGGCAGCAAAGGTTTCTGTTAAAGGAGATGACATCTGCCCGATGTATAAATATCTTGTTGCAGAAGCTGAAAAGATCAACGTAACCAATCCTGTAAAATGGAACTTCACTAAATTTTTACTGGACGAACACGGCAAGCTCATCGCCGTTATTCATAATAAAGTAAACCCGATGAGTGAAGAAGTAACCAGTAAATTGTAAAAATAGTAGTCAGTAGATAGTAGTTAGTATTTTTTCTAAGGACTAACGACTATCTACTAATTACTATCTACTTCCCTCATGCGTTTTTCCGACATCATTGGCCAATCAGATACAAAAGCCCAACTGGCGCAGATGCTGCAACAGAACAGGCTGAGCCATGCCCTGCTTTTTTTAGGTAAAGAAGGAAGCGGTGCTTTATCACTGGCATTTGCCATGGCGCAATATATTACCTGCGAAAAAGTAAACGGCAAAAAAAAGACAACCGTTGAAGAGCCTTCTCTTTTTGGCGAGGTCCCGTCAGAAGAAACCTTCAACCTTCAACCTTCAACCTTAAACGACTCATGCGGCGAATGTCCTTCCTGCCTCCAGGCAAAACAATTCGTTCATCCCGATATACATTATTGTTATCCCGTAATTCCAGGCAAGCCCGGCGATAAACCCATCAGCACGGATTATATCAGTGAGTGGCGCGAATTCGTTGCGCAGCAACCTTATGGTAATTCATTCGACTGGCTGCAGTTTATCGGTGCAGAAAATAAACAGGGCAATATCACTGCTGATGAATGCAACGACATCATCCGCAAACTGAGCCTGAAAAGTTTTCAGAGCGGCTACAAAACTTTAATTCTGTGGATGCCGGAATATCTTGGAAAGGAAGGCAACAAATTATTAAAACTCATTGAAGAGCCGCCACCCGATACTTTATTTTTATTGGTCGCCGAAAACGAATCTTTAATATTACCTACCATTTTATCCAGAACACAATTGGTAAAAATTCCTGCGCTGAGCAACCGTGATGTGGAAGAAGCATTGCAATCGAGGGCAAAGGCCAGCGCCATCCAGGCAAGACAGATCGCTGCTGTTTGCGAAGGCAATTACCGCGAAGCCCTGCAACAACTACAGCATTCAGAAGATGATCTGCAAAGTATTCTGCGTGAATGGCTCAACAGTGTTTTAAAGACCGGTCCTGTTGCCCAGGTGAAATGGATTGATGAAATGAGCAAGATCGGCCGCGAAAAACAAAAACAATTCCTGCGGTATTTTATTCATTTACTCGAACAGGCCGTTCGTCTGCGGGCCATGGGCGACGCAGGTTCTGGGGCAATATCCGAAAACACAGAACGCGATTTTGCACTCCGTCTGAATAAGCTTTGTTCGCTCCCTCAACAGGAAGCCATCATTCATGAACTGGACAATGCCAGTTATTATATCGAACGCAATGCCAACGGCAAAATGCTCTTTCATGCCCTTTCTATCAAGCTGTATCATATTATTAGTAACAATTCGCTAATTTTGACGAACTGACCTGTTTGAATTTGAGGAGCAGGATTAAATGGTGGATTTTGATTTTGAGGCCGGCTTTAACAGCTATCATCAGCATCGTTGTGTCACTCACTTATACTTTTACAGCTGGCTTCGGCCTTTAATGCCCAATAAAGATCTACTGTACAAGAGTGCGACGCCAATGAAGCCCAATGATTGCACTTCGGCTGGCTACATAGAAATCTTCCGCTTTATATTTTTAATTTTTAATTTTTAATTGATATGGGTTGTGGAAGTTGTGGTTCCGGTTCCGATGGAAAACCGGGTGGATGTAAAAGCAACGGCAGTTGCAGCAGCGGTGGTTGTAACCGCATGAATGTACACGATTGGTTAGCCAATTTACCTTTTGCCGATCCTGAAAGCAGTTGCCGCATTGTAGAGATCAGTTTCAACAATGGCAGCCGCAAAGATTTTTTCAGAAATACTTCTTTGAATTATTATGAAAAGGGCGAACTCGTAGCCGTTGAAGGCGTGAGTGGTTTCGACGTAGGCAGTATAAACATGACCGGTGAACTCGTTCGTCTGCAATTAAAAAAACACGAGATCAAAGAAGATGAACCCGAAATAAAAAAGATTCTGCGCAGGGCCAGCGACAATGATCTTTCAAAAATGAAAGAGACCAAAGCCCGTGAAAAAGACGTGATGATCCGTGCACGTGCCATTACCAAACAACTGAACCTGCAGATGAAGATCGCCGAAGTGGAATTGCAGGCCGATGGAAGAAAGGGAACTTTTTTTTACATCGCAGATGACCGTGTTGATTTCCGCGAACTGATAAAAATTTACGCCGGTGAGTTTAAAGTGAAAGTTGAAATGCGCCAGATCGGTGCAAGACAGGAAGCCGGGAAAGTGGGTGG
>JBDUCW010000123.1:0-14632 GCA_040003235.1 Ferruginibacter sp.
ATCGTACATCACATTTGCACCCGGGCCCGGCGTTTCTTTATGAACCTTATAACTTAATTTATCACTGAACCGGTCGAAATGTATTTCAGCTTCTACTACATCACCCAGTAATTTTTCATGGAGCACTTTTTTTACAGTTCGGTAATCACTGTCGAACCGGCGGTTCTGGTAAGGACTGATGATCTTATTTTTTTCTTTCGCAAGGGAAATCAGTTCTTCTCCTTCGGCAACGGTTACGGTAAAAGGTTTTTCAACCACAATATGTTTACCGGCCAGCAATGCTTTTTTTGCAAGATCAAAATGTGTATAGTTCGGTGTGTTGATGATAATGAGTTCTATCGCTGCGTCTGACAATAATTCTTCATAACTTTTATAAGACTGTGTGCCGGGATAATCAGCACTGATCAGTTCTTTACTTCGCTCCCATGCTCCTGCCAGTGTAAATTTTGGATTGCAATGCAAAAACGGTGCATGAAATACTTTGCCGGACATGCCGTAAGATGTGAGAGCCGTATTTATCGGTGTGATACTCATTTTATGTGATTACTTGTATTAATATTCTTCAAAAAAAATCTTTGGCTTAGATATTTTTTCTTTCAATTAATATTGAGAATAATGGCTAACTAAGTTTTTGGGTTATTAAGTCCCGGTTGATTTCATTTTACCACAGAGTTGACGAAGTTATTTTTCACAGAGTTAGAAGAGTTTAATACTCCTTAAACTCTGTGCTGTATTCCAACTCCTGTACCTCTGTGGTTATATTCGTTAGATTATTGAAACTACAAATTGACGAAACTAACGACTTATAAAATCTTTGCGCCTTCGGTTATCTGTATTTTATTTCAAAGCATTAATTGCCACGCCATCCATATCTGTAAAATCTTTGTTCTCTCCGGCCATTCCCCAGATGAATGCATAATTGCTGGTCCCGCTTCCCGCATGAATACTCCAGGGCGGTGAAACAACCGCTTCATTATTGGCGATCAGCAGATGCCTTGTCTGCTGTGGTTGTCCCATCAAATGAAAAACTGCATGTCCTTCTTTCACATCAAAATAAAAATACACTTCCATCCTGCGGTTGTGTGTATGTGCCGGCATGGTATTCCAGACAGAACCAGTGTTGAGTACCGTTAGTCCCATTACCAATTGACAACTTGCGATGCCATCATTATGAATATACTTATAAATCGTTCTTTGATTAGCTGTATCAATGGCGCCCAATGCAGCTGGCATGGCCTGGCGTTTCATCATTTTTTTATTGGGATAAGACTGATGTGCCGGGCAACTCAGTAAAAAGAAAAGGGCCGGTTTATTTTTATCATCGGTTTCAAAACTCACTTTCTGCGTGCCTTTGCCGAGATATAAACAATCCATTTTAGACAAGGGATAAGCAATTCCGTCTGCAGTTATTTTTCCTTTTCCACCAACATTGATGATCCCGATCTCGCGGCGCTGTAAAAAATAATCACTGCGGAGCTCAGCTTCTTTCGGTAGCTGTACAATTTTATTCACGGGCATGATACCGCCTGTTATCATGCGGTCGTAATGCGTGTATACCAACGTACATTTATCAGGCTGCATCAATTGCTGCATTAAAAAATTATCACGGAGTTGTGCAGTGTCCATGAGCTTTGCTTCGGCAGGACTGATGGCGTATTTATTTTGCATTGGAGAAAGTTTTACGTTATACGTTTTACGTGAAGGTTTGAAAGTTTAGATTGTTTAGAAAGTTTAGATAACCCAGAAAAATTATCACCCACAAAAGATTTTACTTTTCAACTTCGTTATTCCTTATTTCTCTGTTCCTTATTTTTTATTTATCATCTCCCCATCCATCCGCCATCAACAGTTAATATAATTCCATTTACATAATTGGAAGCCGGCGAAGCCAGGTAAACAGCAGCACCTTTCATGTCTTCACCACTTCCCCATCGGCCTGCGGGAATACGCGCCAGTATTGATTTTGAACGGTCTTCATCCGCACGCAGTGCTTCTGTATTATCCGTTGCAATATAACCGGGGGCAATTGCATTTACATTCACGCCTTTTGATGCCCACTCATTACTCAGCGCCATCGTAAGCCTTGCTATAGCGCCTTTGCTTGCTGCATATCCGGGCACGGTAATGCCCCCCTGGAAACTTAATAAAGAAGCTGTGAAAATTATTTTACCGCTTCCCCTGTTGATCATTTCTTTTCCAATTTCACGACTGAGAATAAACTGAGAATTTAAATTCACTTCCATTACTTCGTCCCACAATGCATCATCATGTTCTGCTGCAGGTTTTCTTTTAATCGTTCCGGCATTACAGAATAAAATATCAATAACAGGATTTTCTTTTTTTACCTCTTCAATAAATGCATATAGAGATGTCCGGTTACTGAAATCGGCCTGGTATGCTTTAAAACTCCGGCCTGTATTCATTATGTCCTTCTCCAGTTCACTTCCGTTTAATTCAAGTGTTGCGGAAACAGCGATGATGTCTGCACCGGCCTCTGCCAATGCAATTGCGATCGCTCTGCCGATCCCACGTTTGGACCCTGTTACCAATGCTGTTTTGCCTGCAAGACTGAATTGCTGTAGGATGCTCATATTGATGCGGTAATTTTTGTGATGAGAAGTAAAGTTAATAAGTAGTCATTAATAAGTGAAAGATAAAAACCAAAAAAGCCGCAACGTTTTTATACGTTACGGCTTTTCAAATTTTAAAAATAACAATTACAGATTTTGAAAATCTACGACGGTTGATTGAGACCCGTCTGTATTTTTTATAATGAGCATATATTTTCCAGGTCCCAGCAACTGTCCGAAATCATAACGGAAAGAACTGCTGTTACTGAAAGTCATTTCTTTTACGCTGAAAACCTTTCCGCTGTAATTGGCCAATGTGATCCTGTATTTACCGTTGAACAGTCCCTGTTTGGCTGCAACAGTTACATAACTTGCTGCATAAGCCGGGTTTGGATAAACCGAAAGGCTCTTCAGTGCTACCGGTGGAACATTGACCGCCGCTGTCACTTTCAATTCTGCTCTTTCAGTATTTCCTGTCATATCAGTGCCCGATTCATTGCCTGCAGACCTTGACGAAATATGCCCTCCGCCAGGACAGAAAATATTTACACTGATCGCTGCACTCGAAGAGCATCCGCTGGCATTGGTAACTTTTACATAATAAGTACCGCTGCTGTTCACCAGATTTGATATTACGTTGGTCAGTGCTGCATCGGAATAAAACACTTTGGTTAAACCGGCCGTACTGCTCGTAATGCCTGTGTTCAGATCTGTTGTAGACGAAGTGCCCGCAAGTTTTTCAAGTATTAACGCATTCAGATAGCCTGCTGAAGATCCGGCGGCCTTACTCATTGTAACAATGATATTACCCGCATTATCTGGAGTTAAGTTCTGGAACACAACTGTATCATGCTGGTTCATCTGCACGTTCAGTGATTTTGAAACACCATTGATCGTGTAGACAGTCGTTCCATTATCCGGAACGCCATCGAAGGCGCTGCTGCCGAATAAAGTAAGATTGTATTTTAAAGCAGGATTGAGATTAGTTAATTTGAAATCAACTGTTTCAGGTGCACCGAAAATTCCAAAGTAGAAATAATCTTTGATCACGGCATCAGGGTATACACCACTGTTATTACCGGTAACTGCACCCTGGTTATAACTGGTCCAGGTATCTGTCAGGAATTCAAGACCGGTATTGGTCACCTGGTTATTATCATTTACCAGGTTATTGGTTACTGTTGTATATGCATAGTTCCATGGAGCGCCTGCTGATTCTTCACCATATTGTTTAATATCGACAAAGATCTTTTCGCCAGGCGTAGCTGAACATGTTCCTGCAATGTTTGCAATTGTAAGAACCGGAGCCGATGCAAGTACCACGGCAATAGATGATGATGATGAACATCCGCCGGCATTGGTAAATTTCACATAGTAAGTTCCGCTTGCAGTAACTGTTGCTGAAATTGGATTGGTTAAAGCTGCATCAGAATAGAAAGCCACCGTCAGACCTGCTGTGCTGCTTACGATACCGCTGTTCAGGTTCACACTTGTTGCACCGCATACTGAAGTAAATCCGGTTGTTGTTACTGAAGGTGCGGCCGCAAATGTTACAGGAATCGAAGCTGAAGAAGAACATCCGCCTGCATTGGTCACTTTCACATAGTAAGTTCCGCCTACTGTCACCATATTTGAAATCACATTAGTAAGTGCGGCATCAGAATAGAATGTTTTTGTAAGACCAGCTGTATTGCTGCTGATACCGGAATTCAAATCCACACCTGCAGAGGCCGGCGGTAATTTTTCAAGTACCAGTGCATTCAGATAACCTGCCGGTGATCCGTCAAATTTTGTCATCGTTACAGTAATGCTGCTATCACTGTCCGGACTAAGATTGGCGAATGCTGCAACGTTCTGCTGATTCAGTTGTACGTTCAATACTTTTGAAACCCCATTGATCGTATAAACAGTTGATCCATTATCTCCGGCACCTGTAAATGCACTGCTTCCAAAAAGATTGAGATTATATTTTACTGAAGGATCAAGGTTCGTCAGTTTAAAGCTAATAGTATCGGGCGCCCCAAAAATACCGAAGTAATAATAATCCTGGATGGCATTGTCTGGATATACGCCGCTGTTATTTCCTGTTACTGCTCCCTGATCGTAAGTATTCCATGCTTCTGTCTGGAATTCAAGTCCCACTGCAGTTTGCTGGCTGTTGTCGTTATATAAATTTTGTGTTGACACTCCATAAATATTATTCCACACTGCACCTGCGCTGCCAACACCAAACTGTTTGATATCAATATATATTTTTTCAGATGGCACTACCGGTGTGGCGCATGAAGTAATCGGAATAGTTGTCAATGCAGGTCCTGCCTGCAGCGTTACTGTGATCGAAGCAGATGAAGAACATCCGTTTGCATTGGTCACTTTTACATAATAAGTGCCGCCCGCAGTTACCGTTGCTGCAATTACATTTGTAAGTGCGGCATTGGAATAGAATACAACCGTAAGTCCTGCTGTACTGCTGCTGATACCACTGTTAAGGTTTACGCTGCTTACTCCGCAGGCTGCTGATATTGCTGTTGTTGTCAATACCGGTGCTGTTCCAACTGTTACTACAATAGAAGCAGATGAAGAACATCCTGCGGCATTGGTCACTTTAACATAGTAAGTACCGCTTACCGTTACTGTATTTGAAATTGCAGTGGTCAATGCTGCATTGGAATAAAAGGTTACTGTTAATGCTGTTGTGCTGCTGGTAATGCCGCTGTTCAGATTTATTGTTGCACCACAGGCACCATTGATTGAGGTTGTGGTTAATACAGGATTGCTTAACATGGTTACACTGATCGAAGCTGAAGATGAACATCCGCCTGATCCCGTCACCTTTACATAATAAGTTCCGCCTGTTGTTACTGTATTTGAAATAACATTGGTCAGCGCTGCATTCGAATAAAAAGTAACGGTCAACCCTGCTGTGCTGCTCGTGATACCGCTGTTCAGATTCACATTGGCTGCACCACATGTTGAAGTAATTGCTGATGTTGTAAGAACCGGGGTAGCGCTTGCCGTTACTGCGATGCTTCCTGTTGCAGTACAACCTGATGCATTCGTAACTTTTACATAGTAAGTGCCCGCGGCCGTTACTGTTGAACCAATCACATTCGTCAATGCTGCATTGGAATAAAATACAACTGTCAACCCTGCTGTGCTGCTGCTGATACCACTGTTCAGATTTACAGAAGTTGCACCGCATGATATAGAAACCGGGGCTGTCGTAAGTACAGGATTGGCAAGCAGGGTAACTGCAATACTTCCTGATACTGAACAGCCGGCCGCATTGGTAACTTTCACATAATAAGTACCGCTTGCTGTTACCAGATTTGAAATAACATTGGTCAGCGCTGCATTCGAATAAAATACAACAGTCAATCCTGCTGTGTTGCTGCTGATGCCTGCGTTCAGATTCACATTCGCTGCACCACACGCTGATATAAGAGATGTTGTTGTGAGTACCGGTAATGGATTTACAGTTACTACAACCGCATTTGATGTAACCGTTGTGCAACCATTATTATTAGTTACTGCATAACTTCCGGAAGTAGTTACAGTAATACTTTGTGTTGTTGCTCCATTACTCCATGCATTGCCTGTGGCAAAGTTTGACGTAAGGGTTACGCTTCCGCCCTGGCAAAAGGTGATTGCTCCTGAAGGCGTGATCACCGGTGCTCCTGTACCTGCGTTTACATTGGTTGTTGTAGATGCTGCTGATGCTCCCGCACAACCACCATTGCTGTAATTTACAGTAACTGTTTTGCTGCCGGTTGTTAACCATTTTAATGTAATACTATTGGAAGATGTGCTTCCTGCTACAATGCTGTAATTGGTATTGATTACACCAGGTATTGACCATACATAAGATGTTTGTCCTGCCTGAGTGGTATATGTAACATTGACATTCGCACAAACTGATGCTCCTGCTGTTGCTGTAAATGTCGGTATTGGTCTTGCCTTCACCGTTACCGTTATTGGTGCTGATGTGGATGAACTGCAACTGTTGGTATTACTCACTGTATAAGATCCGCCTTGTGTAACAGTAATACTTTGTGTTGTTGCGCCCGTGCTCCATACATTTCCGGTAGCAGTATTTGATGTAAGCGTTACACTGCCGCCACTGCAGAATGTAGTTGCTCCTGATGCAGTGATCGTAGCAGCCGGAGGTGCTGCAGTTACTGTTGTTGTAGAAGATGCTGCTGTTTGTCCTGAACATCCGCCGGGTCCGTTGTAATTAACCGTTACAGTTTTGCTTCCGGTTGTGAGCCATTTTATTGTAACAGTATTGGTAGATGTACTTCCTGCAACAATGTTATAATTCGTATTCAGTGTTCCGGGAATATTCCAGGAATAAGATGATTGTCCTGCCTGTGTTGTATAAACAGTGTTGCTGCCTGCACAAGTTGTTGCGCCGGGCGCTGTAATAAATGTTGGTGTTGGATGTTCGTAAACAGTTATTACAACCGGATTTGAAGTTGCAGGGCTGCAACCACTGGTATTTGTTACGGTGTAAGAACCCGACTGGGTTACAATAATGAACGGATTGGTTGAACCGTTGCTCCATAAATTATTTGTCCACGAGTTGGAAACAAGAATTGCAAATCCGCCCTGACAGAATACAGACAGCCCTAATGAAATAATTGTTGGTGCTGTTGCTCCAGGACTTACTGTTGTTACTGATGTTGCAGGAGATGTTCCTGTGCAACCATTGAAACTATAATTAACAGTAACTGTTTTGCTGCCGGTTGTTAACCATTTTATTTTTATACTGTTGGATGATGTACTGCCACCGGTGATCTGGTAACTTGAATTCTGCACCCCACTGATGGTCCAGGTATAATTGGTTTTACCTGCCTGTGTTGTATAAGTTTCTTCTCCATTGATACAGGTTGTACCATCTGGTGATGTTGTAAATGTTGGCGTCGGCGATGCATTTACAATTACTGCTTTTGATGCCTGCACCGATCCGCATCCATTACTGATGGTAACTGTATACGTTCCCGTAGCAGATGCCGAAGCATTACTGATAGAAGGATTCTGTAAAGAAGAAGTAAAACCATTCGGGCCCGTCCATGCATAAGATAATGCACTGCCGGTTGCAGCTGAAGTAAGGCTCAATGTTGTTCCGGCACAAACAGGACTGTTGCTTCCTGCAATTGCTGCGGAAGGACAGGTTACCGTTGTAGATTGATTGCCTGAAGCGCCTGTTGAACTCATGTTTGCGGTATAGCCATTACCATTTACGGCAATTACTTTTACCTGGTAATTGATGCCTGTTGCAAGGCCGCTTACTACTAATGAAGATGGAAGACCATATCCAAAATAAATAACCTTTCCGTTTCCGTTAGTTGCATTGCCACAGGGCGCAGAACCAACTGCAGTTACTACTGAAGTGCCTGCGGTATAAACAGTACTGATACCTGAATAACAGGTATAGCGGTCAACAGGATTATCAGGTGCGCCACCTGCGCGGATCACAATGATATATCTTGTGTCGGTAGTAGTACCGCTGAAATTTATTGATGCGGCATTGATTGTAAAACCTGTTGCATTGATTGCCGAAAAATTAATCGACCCGCCTGTATAATTGGCCTGGTTGAATAAAATATTTTTTAATCCGAATTCTGTAAGCAAAGAATTACCTGTTGTCCAGTTTTCACTGTTAACACAAGCTGCTCTTATTGCTGCCGCATTACCAGCACTAACGGTTTCGCTGAACCGGGCATTATCCCTGTTGCCTGCTTCGAAATCAGATGCAGTACCGGGTGCTTTTGAATTGGCGGTATTGGTTGCACCATTGTTCCAGTCTGAACCGGCACTGGTAATGCCTGCAACGAAAGCCGGACTGGAAGCCAGTCCCATATAAGCAATCACCTGGTCACCATTTGGAGAAAGATTGAAATCTGGTGCCTTGGCAACATCGCCGTTTCCATAAACAGTCATGATGCCATCCGAAGGATCAAGATCGTCAATACCATAAGATTCCGTCAGGCGCACAAATGTTCCTGCGGGAACATTGGCCCAGGCTGATGTGTTGGGAAAAGTATAAGTTCCTTCCCCGCTTCGCAATGTTCCGTTCGACTGGATACCATTATCCGTAATGTGCAGATTGCGGAGATCGAGCCGTTTGAGTGTAATAAATTCAACATCATCATTATCGGTCTGAAATTCAGTAAAGACAATGTCTCCACCGGAAGGTGCAGACTGCGCAAAACTTTTCTGTGTGAAAAGCGCTGCAAAGATCAATAAGCCGAGTAAGCTTATTTTCCGTAAGAATGAGATGGGTAAATACGACTGGTTCATAAACGTTGTGGTTGATTGCTATGGTTAAATTAAAATTTGCTCAATCATCTTCATTGACAGCCATCCGTTAAGATCGCTCAATGATTTATTCAACAGTAGCTTATGCTTTCCGCAATAGAAAAATGTTACGCGACTGCATAAAATAAACTGCTGTTTTGATCGGGGGTATAACAGTTAAGTTTCAGTTTCCGAGAATGGAATCTTTTTTGTTGAGGTTATTGCATAACATGCTGTATAAAAACACAACATCAGGATATGAGAAATTGCAATAATCTTTGGGGGTGCAATACAGATCTTTCAGAATGAAAACCAGAGGATTGTTGGAAGAAGAAGTCAGTTTCAGCCACAAAGATTAATCATAAAAGTTTAAAAAACAAAATTATCCTGTAATATTTAAATGGGAACGTTGCCGGGAAGGATAAGTGTAGACTAAATTTCCCCATATTAAGAATATCTGCGTGTTGTGTTATTTAAAAAGCACAACACATATTATCAGATTAACTCAATGACACAAGAATATTAAAATAAATCCCGAAAGAGAGATTTTTTAATTTGCAATAATAAAATCAGGCCGTTTGATAAATGTACTGTTATATCGGAACCTGATATTGCTGTTCACTTCTATTTTCCAGCCATGCATATCTCCAATACGGCGCGGAAAATAATAGCCCCGCAGTTCTACTGTTCCGAATGTAAGGTTCTCATTCCGGGTACGCACACCTCCTCCTATTGCACTGTACATGTCGGTTTTTTTCAGAGACATTTTTGTTTGTTTTAAAGCGCTGATATCTGCAAATACAAAAGGCGCAAACCGAAAGCCCAGTACTTTATCTGTATTATAAAAAACAGATTCAGCTCTTACTGTACCCCGCAGATCAGAATTGACATCTCCGTTATCGAAATAAGGTAATCCAAAATTACTATTGAGCAGCAAAGGCCCGTTGAGCGAGGGATTTACCTGCGCAGTAATGCCTGCGTTTACAAATGTGCGCTGAAACCAAGTGCTGCTGATTCTTCGCAGTCTTGTAAAATGTTCTACATTAAATAACAGGTCTGCATCTTCAAAACGATGTTTATTAAAAAAACCACCCGCCCTGAAAATATAAGTACTGTGAAAACCCCTGTTCACAAAATTATTGATCTCCACATCTGCACCTGCATACGGACGTTTAGTATTTTGTTTATTGATCATACCCGCAGTAATGGATGCAGAAAATCCTTCGGGCACATCTTCATTTACACCGAAACCATAAATGAAAGTGGTTTTGTAAAACACCTGTTTGAAAATATTCAATGATGCAAGTGCACCCTTCACATTGGCAAAACGATAATCATAAATTGTTTTGAATGTATCGGGAACCGTTATAAAATGCTGCAGGAAGGCCCGTGCAGCAATAAACCGATGAACCCTGATCTCTTTATTGGCATAGATGGAACGTTTACTGTCCAGGCTGTAACCGAACCATCCGTCTGCATTGTAATATTCATAGTTATAGTACATCTTGTACAAACGGACGCTGTCGTACGCATTGCTGGTTTTATAATAACCGCCTTCCAACGCTCCGGTAGCAGGAATATATGGCGTAACAAGTGGTTTTTCAAGCCTTGAATAAAAACCGGTCTCTTCATTACGGCCATTGCTGAAATTGGAATTATAATCTTTATAGCCTGTAGTCCAGTTGATGAAAGAGCCGCCGATATTACGTTCTATCAGTTCTCCACCAAAAGCATTATCAGGTTTTCTTTGTTTATCATAATAACCACTTAACAATATCTGGTTGCCGCTTCCATTCATATTCTCTTCCCTGAATTCAAGCCGGCCTTCCGTTTTGCTGCTGATGGCTACTTTTCCACCAATGGAAAATACATCTTTGGTTATAATGATCACATCAACGGAATCATTGCTTGTGCCGAGTTCTTTTACATTGATCCTTGCATCCTGGATATATTCAAGTTGCCGGAGATAACGTTCATTATCTGCAAGCAAATAGGGATATACCGTGCTTCCCGGTTTGAAAAAAAGATTTTTAAAAATAACAGCCGGTCTCGTATTCTTATGAAGAGCATTGGCAATGCGGACGCCAATATTGTTGCTGAAATAAGTAGTGTCATAAATATTGGAACCAAAACCAAGATTTACAATTATTACAGAACGGATTCTGCGGCCCTTGTATTTTAAAAAAGGATTTTCTATTTTTTCGGGTTCTTTATCAGGCGGCGTGGTGGAAATACTTCTGCCAAGTCTTCCGAGAATTCCTTTTTTCTTCGCTAAAAAAAAAGTATCCTGCTTTTCAGCTGGCTGCTGGGCAAATAATTTATTTGCAGAACCAATCAAAAATATAGCAAGTAAAAAAATGTATCGTGCCTGTTTCTTCATGAATGTATTACCACTTTGTCCCGGATACAAAGATGATAAAGATAGGATAAAGCAGTAAAAGTTGGCGGAGAGATAAAGGTTAAAAAAGCTGATAATCCTGAATGTATATCAAACGCGGGGAACCTGTGAGAATATACCCTTTGCCCGGTATTTGATTTTATTGTTGCAGGAATTATTTTTATATCAAATCATTGATGCATGAAATCATTAACCTGCTTTATCATAATGCTGCTGTCGGTTACGGTATCATTTGCTCAACCGGTATTGGAAGGCGATCAGCTACTCAGTCTTCTTGGAAAAAATATTTCTGATCCATTGTTTCAACAATTAAAAACGCAGGAAGCTTTTCTTACGGATGCATGGAATGCCGCGTTTAATATTTATATTGACCTGAACGGGAATACGATCAACAAAGTAGAATTAGAAAACGGCAAAATGCAGTACGGAAGTTCTGATCGGTATGGATATTATAAAAAACAGCTCCCGATGCAATTGAACTGGAATATGGATCGGGCAGCATTTACACAAAAGTTTGGTGAGCCTGATTTAAAAACCAGCGGAATTCCATTCAAGGATTATAACACTGATGGCTATAAGCTCCGTGTTTTTTTTGAAAACGATAAACCTGTTTCAATAAGTTTTATCCAGGCTGAGAAGTCAACAATTGCTGTCCCTGTGCCGCAGAAACCAGGGGTAGCAAAGCATTCAGATCAATTGGGCTGGCCGATAAAATTAGATACTGCCAAAGCTACAGCTGATGTTAATTGGCCAATGTTGCGGGACCTGATTCTGTCAACCGCTGATCTATTAAAAAAAGCAGGCAAAGATTCTGTTGATTATATTGGCCAGGTGTTTTATAATACTCCTTTTGAAGTTGCAGGTTTTAAAAAGACCGCTATAAAAAGAATAAAGAACAACAACCAAAGCTTTTACGAAGCCTTTTATCAAACGAGTGCAGACAGTGAAAAAGTAAGGTCCATATATTTTGCGTTATATGACGCATTGAAGAAGACGATTAAAGATTATACAGGTAATGATTTTATACTTGCATCCGTTGCCAAAAAAGCGATCAGTGAGTCGCCGGTAAACTGGATTGCGCAATGGACTTTGTATGACAATTATACAAATTTACCGGCAGGCCTCGGCAAAGTACAGATAGCCCTTGTAATGACTGGCTTTAAAGATGTTGTTGACAACAAAAGAAATGATTACACATTTAAGATCTACATCACCCAGTATAAAGTGAATTATGATTTTTTTACCTGGTAATTATTATTACTGATCATACATTATTTATTTTCCCCGAACTGCTACAACCGGGGAATTTTATGCCCACTGAAAATAACTATTGCTGTTTTATTTATCATGGATTTAATATGGCTTTGTATTTGGTAATATTCATCCACATAATCAGCATCTGAAAATATTCACAGTATCTAATATTGACTCAACCCCGGATAAAGCATCCGGATTTTATTAACTTAAAAAACAAAAAATGAAAAAAATTCTTGTGATGATCCTGCTTTGTTTCGGCATCAGCGGCATCAGTTTCGGCCAGACAGAAGTAAAAGTAAAAAAGACATCAACCATTCCCCAGAAGGTTCATAATACCTTCAGCAGACACAAACACTACAATGGGACCGTTGTAAAAAGCAAAGGACGCCATCACAAAAGGAAGCATAAACACACGACCAAAAAAGACGTTTACAAGAAAGATTAACGGTATCGCTTAACAAGCAAATTATTCATTCAATTAAAACAATAAAAAATGAAAAGGATTATCCTGTTAATGATGATGTGCTTTGCAATGGGCAGCATCAGTTTTGCGCAGACAGAAGTAAAAGTAAAACATACATCGACCGTTCCGCAGAGAGTGCATAACACTTTCAGCAGGCACAAAAGACACAATGGTGTAATGGTAAAAACAAAATCCCGGCATCACAAACGCAAACATAAAATGACGAATAAAGTGGACCGTATTAAACACGATTAACAGGATTGCTATTTAACGCAGTCTTACTCCCAAAGAAAAATCCCGGCTCAACACCGGGATTTTTTTATCGTGAAAATTTTTGAATATATTATTTCACTTCTTCAAACTGGGCATCTTCTACATGATCGCCGCCCTGGCCGCCCTGCTGTGAATGACCATCATTTGATTGTGTTCCATCATTACCAGGTTGTGCACCAGGTTGTTCCTGTGTAGCTTTGTACATTTCTTCACTTGCCGCCGTCCATGCTGCATTGAGTGCTTCTACTGCCGGATCAATGGCTGCAACATCCTGTGACTTGTGCGCCGTTTTTAATGTTTCCAATGCGCTTTCAATCACTGATTTTTTATCAGCACTTATCTTTTCGCCATAATCTTTCAATTGTTTTTCTGTCTGGAAGATGAGACTGTCGGCCTGGTTGATCTTTTCTATCTTTTCTTTTTCCAGTTTATCAGAAGCTTCGTTTGCTTTGGCCTCATTCTTCATTTTCTCTACTTCTTCTTTGCTCAAGCCGCTGCCACCCTGTATAGTAATCTTCTGTTCTTTACCTGTACCCTTATCTTTTGCAGTCACATGCAGGATACCGTTAGCATCAATATCGAAGATCACTTCAATCTGCGGTACACCTCTTGGTGCCGGAGGAAGATCAGCAAGATTGAATTTACCAAGACTCTTGTTCTGATTTGCCAAAGGCCTTTCGCCCTGCAGTACATGAATTTCAACACCCGGTTGATTATCACTGGCCGTACTGAACGTTTCTGATTTTTTTGTAGGAATGGTTGTATTGCTTTCGATCAACCTTGTCATAACACCACCCATTGTTTCAATACCAAGGCTCAAAGGCGTTACGTCGAGTAATAAAACATCTTTCACTTCACCGGTTAATACACCACCCTGTATGGCTGCGCCGATGGCTACCACTTCATCCGGATTCACACTTTTATTGGGTTTTCTTCCGAAGAATTTTTCTACAATTTCCTGAACTTTAGGAATACGTGTACTACCTCCCACCAGGATCACTTCATCAATTTCAGAAGTATTCATACCCGCATCTTTCAATGCAGCTTCGCATGGTTTTAAACAACGTTCAAATAATTTATCCGCAAGCTGTTCAAATTTTGCCCGGGTTAATTTTTTTACAAGGTGTTTTGGAACACCATCCACTGCAGTTACATAAGGAAGATTGATCTCTGTTTCAGCGGAAGAAGACAATTCAACCTTTGCTTTTTCAGAAGCTTCTTTCAAACGCTGCAATGCCATCGGGTCTTTGCGGAGATCGATCGATTCATCTTTTTTAAATTCATCTGCCAGCCAGTCCATAATCACTTTATCAAAATCATCACCACCAAGATGTGTATCACCATTGGTAGATTTTACTTCAAATACACCAT
>JBDUCW010000028.1:0-42880 GCA_040003235.1 Ferruginibacter sp.
GATTTCAAAAACATGACACGGCAATTCAAGATCATTTGCCAATTCTATCAACCACAACCTAATTCCATTTCTCTCGATTCCCTGTTCTACTTTTTAAGTGTTTTTGCGAGAATGAAGCCCGAACCGAATACTTTGATAAGGGCTGTTTTTTGTAAAAGTCAATATCCATTTCATTGTGACCGATAAAAGCAATGATCTTGGTCAGGCCATCATTTTCTGAATGATTGCTGTATTTAACCTGTATCGGTGAATAGCCGCCGGCCTGTACCACTTTTACAGTATGCTCTGGAAAACTATCAGCACCTTTTTTCTGAACAAAGGCAAACTGGAAATCTTCCTGTGGCCATTCATGCTGAGAAATATATTTGAACCTTGATTTGCCAACTGATTCCTGGAGGCTCATGGTTGAATGCTTATTGGAAAAACGCTTTACAAAGATTTCCCACTGGGCTGCAAATTCATCAAACCCCAGATTGGTAATAAAACCGACAAACTGTACAATCGTATTTTTTTTCATGTTATAATGTTGAAATAGAATTTAAGACTATAGTGAAGGTGAAGTAAGCACGCAATGGGTGTAAAGTACGCTTTATTGGCGGCTTTACCGCATTATTACCCAAAATGCAGGCAGAATGCGCGATTTGTCAATATAAAAGCGGACATTGTGCTCTTTACAATATTTATCAAACGGGCAGCCTTGTTCATCGCTTTCCCTCAAATTTTTTATATGTATACAAATACATGGAGCAAATACCTGCCTGTTATCAGAATTCTTTTGAAACGAGCTGTTACCAGCGAACAGAAAGTAGAGTTGAGTAAAATAGATTTTGAAAGTGGGGGAAGCCGTACCCGCAAACTTGCCTGCAGTTTTAATGTTGAACTGGAAAAAGGGCGCTTCGTTAAACTTACACAATCTGTAAGCGCTAAAAGTCTGGTTGCTGTATTAATGGAAGATGACGTTGCAAAATCATTGCTGCAGCAGAATCATTATCATCTCGTATTAAATGCATCATTTCAACTCAGTATAAAAAATCTGAATCCTCCTGCGCAGGAAGCGATTGCAGAAGCAGCTGTTGAAACTGCTGATACTACCGAAGAAGTATCTGCCTGATCCCTGACTACTTAAACAGTTTTATTTAATGACCTGAATTACGGGTGATGAAATTCCTTTGCCGGTTCCTGCCCTTTTTTTTAACTTTATTAAGATTTAACTGTTAGATCCTGCACATCAAACAAAACCTGTTTAAAATGAAACTGTCAAAACTATTTTTACTGTTGTCTGTAATCCTTTGCGTGAACGCATGCAACAATTCTACGGAACCTGCAGCAACAGAAAGCAAAAAAGTTTCCATGATCAAAGAAGAAAATATTACTTACACTGCCGACAGTGTTACGATGAATGGATTTGTGGCGTATGACTCATCGATAACAGGGAAACGTCCGGCTGTGCTGATCGTGCATGAATGGTGGGGCCTGAATGATTATACAAAAAGAAGAGCAAGAGAGCTTGCTGCATTGGGTTATATTGCCATTGCAGTTGACATGTATGGCAATGGAAAAAATGCTGCAAACCCGGATGAAGCAGGAAAAATGGCAACTCCTTTTTATCAGAATCCACAAATGGCAAAAGCAAGATTTGATGCAGCACTTGAAAAAATAAAAACCTATCAGCAGACAGATACTACAAAAATCGGTGCTATGGGTTATTGCTTCGGTGGCGCCATAGTATTGAATATGGCAAGAATGGGCGATCCGCTTACTGCTGTAGTAAGCTTTCATGGAAATCTTGCCGGCGTCCCCGCAAATAAAGATCTTTTGAAAAGCAAGATCCTGGTTTGTCATGGTGCTGATGACCAGTTTGTAAAACCTGAAGAAGTAACTTCATTTAAAAAGCAAATGGATTCTATCAAGGCAGATTATATTTTTAAATCTTATCCTGGAGCCACGCATGCCTTTACCAATCCCGATGCTACTGCACTGGGCCAGAAATTTAAAATTCCGATTGCTTACAATGCAGCTGCAGATACTGCTTCATGGAATGATATGAAAGATTTTTTCGGTAAAATATTAAAATAGATCTCCTCCTGTAAAGAAGAATTAGCGAGCGGTTTGCCGCCGCTCTTATCGCATTATTTTAAAGGCATCTGCATGTATACAAGGCAACAGGCATCTTTATTAAAACAGGAGTTCTGGACCATCTTCGGAAAATATATCAGCCCCGTGCTTTCTGCCGAAGGCGAAAAAATAAACTGGATCAATTACAAAACAGGCATCAGGCATATTGCTTTTAAAATGCAGGCCGGCAGTAACGCTGCTGATATCTCCATCGAACTTACACATACAGATCCTGAATTGCGGGATGAGTTTTTTAAGAAATTTATTCTGCTGAAAGATGAATTGCATCAGATACTTTCAGAAGAATGGAATTGGGAGCCTGATAAAACTGACGAATTTGGGAAGCAATTCAGCCGGATTGGATTCAAATTAAGTACCGTCAGCATTTTCAATAAAGAACATTGGCCGCAATTGATCTCCTTCTTTAAGCCACGCATCATTGCTCTGGATGCATTCTGGGCTGAATACAAATTTGTTTTTGAAAGCTGATTTTTATTACACAGATTTTTTAAAAACTTTTCAATAAAATAAAAAAAGTAAGGTAAATGTTTGTTCGTACGAAATATTTCCTACCTTTAGTTTATGAAAGCGGAAATCAATAAAAAAGCAGAACCAACCAAATCGGAACTGGAAATACTGCAGGTATTATGGAAACATGGTCCGTCTACTGTACGGTTTGTAAATGATCAGCTCAATGAAATGAAAAGGTCGGTGCAATACACTTCTACATTAAAACTCATGCAGATCATGGTTGAAAAAAAAATGCTGGACAGAGACGATACGAATATGAAACACATATACCGTCCTGCTGTTGAAGAGCAAAAAACAAAAGCCTTCCTGCTTGAAAAATTTATTGATGCAATGTATAATGGATCTGCAAGCAACCTGGTATTGCAATTACTGGGTAATAAAAAAACATCCAGAAAAGAACTGCAGGCCATCAAAGAACTACTCGAACAAATGGATAAAGGAAAGTAATCATTTTAAAATTATTTATCATGTACCTGTTTTCCATCGTTGATATTTTTGCGGGCTTTACGGCGCAGGCATTGTGCTGGACTTTACTTCACTCTATCTGGCAGGCATTATTGCTCGCCGTTATAGCCGGCATTATCATGCTCGCTACCAAACGGTCCACTTCGCAGGTGCGGTATAATTTATTGACTGCAACTTTCCTGATTTTTATAGCTGCTGCCGGTACTACTTTTTTCCTGGAATTATTTAATGCAGCAACTTTAAGAACTGTTGTTGAAAATAGCGGGAATACACTGATCAATAATAATGAAATTTCTGTGATCACAGCAAATATTTCCAACGGTGAACCAACATTCGCGGGCCGGATCATTTCCTTTTTTGATGAACATGTCAACCTGGTCATTATAACCTGGTTATTAATCGTCAGCTTTCGTTCATTCCGTTTATTTGCCGGCCTGCACAATATCAGCCGCATCAGACACAGAAACATTTCTTCACCCGGAGCATTCTGGAACCAACGTGTTATTGAACTCGCCGAACAATTGAAGATCAAAAGAAAGATTGGTTTTCTTCAGTCCGGGATTGTAAAAATACCCATGGTGATCGGACATTTTAAGCCCATTATACTTTTCCCTGTTGCACTAATCACGGCCCTGCCACAACATGAAATTGAAGCCGTGCTGCTGCATGAACTGGCGCATATCCGCCGCAAGGATTACCTGGTTAATATGCTGCAGAATTTTATGGAAATCTTATTCTGTTTTAATCCGGCTTTGCTGTGGGTTTCGTCTTTAATAAGAACAGAAAGAGAAAACTGCTGCGATGATATTGCAATTGCCAATACAAAAAATAAAAGAAGTTATATCAATGCATTGATCTCCTTCCAGGAATATAATCTTGGTACAAAACAATATGCAAATGCATTTGCGGGAACTAAAAAAGACCAGCTTTTGCAGCGGGTAAAACGAATTATTTATAACAGCAATAAAACTTTAAATGGTATGGAAAAGACATTTCTTTTAAGCTGCTTCATTGTAGCCGGAACATTAACATTGGTATTTTCACAAACGAAGGATACACATGTTAGACAAACAGCCAAAAACATCACAGCGTCGAACGTGAGCATCGATACGGTTCCGCAGACGCTGCATTCAGCTGTTACCATTTATGCAGATACATTGATTAACGGTGATGCAGGTATTGTTATTAAGCAGGGCGTTAAAATAGATGCTGATAAACGAATTTATTACAGCAACGGCTATGAAGTGCGCACCGATAAAACCGGCATTACCGCCGTATATCAAAACGGAAATAAAATGTCTTCTGAATTTATTGGTTCTAATAGAGAAATGCTGAACGGGCTTATAAGGAAGGTTCAGGTTAAAACAGAAGAACAACAAATGACTGCGGCCTCAAAAGAAAAACTTGCAGAAGAACTCGCGGAAAATGCAGGACAGAATGCCATGGAACTGGATCAACTGAAGAAAGAAAATTATGAAAAAGAAAGTCTGCTGCGCAACATGGCTTCAGAAAACAAACTGCTCGCACAGGAAAAACAAAGTGCTGAATTGCGCAGGCAGTTAGAAATAAAAATGGCGCAGCTTTATTCCGGTAATGAGACAATGACAAAAACAAAAAAAGAAGAACTGGCAAAGATTCAGACTCTGCAGCTGCAATTGCTGTCGCAGGAAAATGCGCTTGCTGAAAAAGAAGTTGATAAGAACGGCGTAATGGAATTGATGGCGAAATTAAATGCTGAAAAAGCTGCGCAGGAGATGGAGCTCAGCAATAACTTAAACAGTAAGGGACAACAACGCCTTGAGAAATTAAACAATGAAATAACGATGGAGCAATCATTGATGTTGAAATTACAGGCAGAAAAAGAAATGATCAGCGACAAACGGCAACTGGTAGCCAATCAGCAACAGAAGATAGCCGCTGAAAACCAGGCTGTACTTTCTGCCAGCATCATTAAAGACCTTGAATCAGATGGACTGATAAAGCGCGGCACTGCATTAAATGTGAAACTGAATAATGAAGGATTGATCATTAACGGGGTTAAACAATCCCCCAATCTCTCTAAAAAATATAAAAGCAAATACGTAAAAACTACCGACTGGAATTTTTCTTTTAATAAAGAAGAAGACTAATAAAAAAGACGGCCATAATGGTTGCGAGGTTGTAGAACACTTATGCGTACCAGATAAAAAGTTGGGTTGCAACAAATATTTTTAACCAAATATTTCATTGAGTAAACCGGCGAGGTGTACACCGCCCATCAGTAACTGCTGGTTCAATGTATCCAGGTATTTAAAGTTATAAAGATAATCCAGTTTGTCATCAGGCTTAATATCATTATAAATCTTCTCTGCTGTTTGATAAGAAGCAATTATCCATTGAGACAATGGTTGCGACTGTAATTCTTTTACCTGATCTTTTGTGGTATGGTTTATAGCTGTGGCGTATTCGGTATAACTGAGTTGCTGATAATTGATCAGTTGCTGATCCCAGATCTGGTGTAAGTTATAAGACGAATTGAACCAGGTAACTTTTATTTTATTACCACCCTGGTCTTCGCGCCTGCCGCAATGCAGTGGTTGATGAATATCACCAACAATGTGAATCAATAAACGCAGGTACATGACCTGTTTATTTTTTTCAAGACTTTTATTTTTTAATTCACCTACCAGAAAATTGATCTTGGTATAAGCATCTACAGCAGTATCCTTTGCGAGAAAAGATTGTATTTGGTCAGCTGTCTGCCCTGCACTGAAATCAAGATAATGCCATGGCGAAAGATAACTGTATGCCGGATCTGATTTTATAAAGTCGGGCCAGTTACTCGCCATTGCAATAGACTCATCACCCAATATTTTAGCGATCTCTTTTTTTGTATGTTTTGTAAGATAGCTGTCTGCAATTTGTCCCACAATGCGATGCCCAAGTAATCCCCAGGCGCCGGCCTGAGCGGGGAAATAAAAAAACAACGTAACTATCAGCGTGCGCTTAATGCTTTTGACGATCATAAAATTGTCTGAATTAAAATGAGCTTCAAATGTAAACTAATACCGGGAAATAAAACAGCTGTTGATCGAACACCCGATTTTTGATTTTGCAAGGCAAACCGTTCTTACATTTTAAATGGGCATCTGCCGGATATTTCTTAAATATAAAAACTCCGGCTGAAGGCCGGAGTTAAATGAAACGGAAAATCAAAAAATTAATTTACAATCCCGTTTGTGATAAATTTGATCTGCACTGAATTATCAGGATCAGTTGCACCAGGTGTACCCAATAACAAAACAGTATATACTTTATTTTCTTCTAAAGTGATTGTGCGACTGTTGTTGATTTCAGCACCATCGGCAACGGCAATTGTAACATCACCTTTCGGAACTGCCGCAAAAGCTGAAACAGTACTATAAGCGGCGCTGGTATTGATTACCGGACTTCCGCCTGAAGTAATACTGACATTTGGATTGGCCGTCGAATCTGTAATAGCATTAATGTAACGGACATAGGATTTTCCGCTCTGTACAGTAAGGCTGTTTAAATGATCCTCAGTGATGATATTCTTATAGCTTCCATTTAAACCAATGGCAAATACAGAATAATACATACTGTCCATAAAAGTTTCACTCGTTGTTGCAAGAGTGGTTCCACTTCCTGCACTAAAGGCACTCACTTCTCTGGCTCCTGGATAAACAGGAAGATAAGCTCCTGTATAATTGGTATATCCCAATGCAGTATTCGTAAGATTACTACCTGAAACGGTAAAACCGATCGTCTTATCAGGAATGAGATTAAAGGCCATTACTCCAGCCGCAGGAACAGCGGGAACGTCCACTGAATTTTTTTTACAGGCACTGAATGTAATTGCGATCAAAAAAATAGCTCCTATGCTTTTAATTAAAGAAGAAAAACTGATGATTCTTTTCATAATTTAAATGTTTAAGATAAATAAATATTGAGGCCATAATGCTTAAAAAATTATGCCATCACAGAAGCTCTGGGGAAAAGCCTTCCCGGATAAAAAACTCTTAACATTTTTTAAATAATGCGCTTTTAATATATCAAAGAAGAGGAAACTTTTAGTGTTACTTGAAATATTCAACATATTATACCGTTTTTGTTTGTGTTCGAGTCAGGGCATATTCGGGTTTTGTTCGGGATTGTTCGGGAGTTTCCGAACAATCCCGAAGGAATTCCGAAGGATTCCCGAACAAAACACGAATAATGGTGCTTATAAATCAACAGAGTTATTCTTGATTTCACCGGGTTGATCCTTTTTCATGTTAAAACATTTATTCAATCTCTCAAATTATACCAGGACCAGTAGTTAAAATCCTCTGTTATCCATAAAAATTTGTTATTACACGTTAAAACTAAGTTGAGCTGATAACTTTTGGTAAGGATATTGGTCTGTATACAAACAAACAATGAAAAAAATTTACTTATCGTTCTTACATTTAAAAAAAACAAAATGACAACAGCTAAAACAATCCCGCTTACAGCATTCAAAATTTACCGTATTAAAGTAGTAGCTATTATATTAATGACGCTTGGACTTTTGATCGATACGGCCCATGCTCAGGGACACAGAGGGGATCATCAGCAGGGCAATAGCAATGGAGGCAATCATGCACAGGCACCCGGCAATCAAAATCATCAACCCCGCAATATGGGGCAGGGAAATGGCGATGTTCGCAGTGCTACAAGAAGGAATGATCAGCCGGCCCGGGTTAATCGTCCTGTTAATAATGACAGGGTCCGGAACAATCCAGTTCCTCAAAATAGCAACAGAGATTTCAACAGGAATGACCATAGTCCACGTGTGAACAATCCAGTTCCTCAAAATAACAATAGAGATTTCAGCAGAAATGATCGCAGTACTCCCCGTGTAAGCAATACGGCCAACAGAAATGATCATACTCCCCGTGTGAATGATAATTTCAACAGGAGAAACAATGACAGACGTTCTGACCGTCGCGATCATGATTTTAACAGGCCCGGTTTTCATTCTTCACCCGGAGGATATAATAACAGTTATAATCGTAATCATTTCAGACCCGTATATAATGCGCACAATCCCAATTGGGGATATTCTTACCTTCCAAGGCGTAATTCAGTATTTAATACGCTGCCTTCTTCTTATTTCAGTATAAATTTTGGCGGATTTGGTTACAGATATTACGATGGCATTTATTATCGTCCTTACAATAATATTTTCCAGGTAGTTGCGCCACCAATAGGCATCCACATTAATATTCTTCCCGAAGGCTATAGAAGAATATATGTAAATGATTATCCTTACTATTATTTCAATGGTACCTATTATGACCAGAGAGATGATGAATATTATGTTGTATCTCCACCAGTAGGAGCAGTAGTAGAAAGTCTTCCTGATGGTTTCCAAACAGTAGTTATCGATGGAGAAACTTATTATACCGCTGATGGAGCGCAATACAAACCAGTGGTTCAGGATGATGGAGAAATATGGTATGAAGTAATAAAAGCGAATTAACCATGTCTGTTACCCAAAGGTAATTTCCATTACTGATTCTTTAAGTCAGTGCCGACCAGTTCGGTGGAAAGACAGGTTTTAGAAAGACTCCCGGTTTATTTAACCGGGAGTCTTTGTTTATGGTGGTCAATAACCTAAACAATTATTATCACATCTATTCAAATAACTGAATAAATCAGTAGTGCGAACAAAAAGTTTTATATAACTGGAAAATGATATTAACAAGAAAAAATGGTGCACTATATTAAGAAATGAAACTGATTATTCTAATTTTTATGTTTTATGCTTATCTGGTACTTTCAAAACAAATCATATTGTGATCTATTTGCTATGGAAATAGACAAGTTATGATTTCTCAAAAACACATAATTATTATTAATCCATCCGACCTTAAAAATCTGCGCTTCATTTTTATAAATTTAATAGCTAGAATTCAACAATAATATTATTTTTTTAGCGTGCATAATTTTAATAACCAGTTCGTTTAATATGCTCATAACTAAATAAAAAGTCCGCTGTCTATTATGACAACGGACTTTTCTATAAAAGAAAACATATTAGAATTTCAAGGTAACACCCCCATGTAATATATATTTTCCATATCCTGCTTCCAGGAAAAACCCTGCATTATTTGACATTTTTATCTGCGCACCCAACCCTACCTGGTAAGCCAGATCAGGCAGGTCAGCAGCAGGCATTGCTATTTTATTCCCTGCCGCATCTGTATAATCCTGTTTCCAACTGTTGATTCCGATTGCTGTCCGGAAATATGGCGTCACATTTTTACTGCCGGGCATGTATTTCATTATATTCAACATGAAAGACCAGTTTTCCATTTTATAATTAAAAGCCGGAATACCAGAGTTGCTGTAATCATAATAAGGAGCATTGACGGTACCATGTGTGATCAATGCGCCAATGCTCATGCGCCTGTTAAAGCGATAATCAATTGAACCTGTAATGGGCCCGTTTTGAGAAATTGTTCCGCTGTATGCATTATAATAAGAAGGTAGTAAATATTTGTCGCCATTAGGAAAGCCATACCCCACAGAAATATTCACTGATGGTTGAAAGGCCTCTTCTTTTTGTCGACGCTGTGGTCTTTGCTGCATCCTGTAACGCGGCGGACGGCGTTCATAAATAATCTGACTCTCTGCCAACGTTGACGTTAACGTTAAAGCGATACATAGCGGAAAAAAATATCTACTGTTCATAAAATTTTAATTTCCGCTGTGACCTTTGACTGTCTGGAAAAGTTTAATTAAACAGTAGAAAACTTTGTTAGCCACTGGTTAACAGAAATGACACTCAAAAGATATTTGAGCTCCTCATTGCAAAAAAGAATAACAAAACTCTGTTAAGGGCTTTGCTATTCTTTTTTTAAAAAATTAAATTGTCAGATGATATAATTCCAGTTATGGATATCGGTTTGCTCTCCACTGCGGATCATCTCTAATTGTTTTTTTAATTGGTTGTATAAATTTTCCGGACTATGTTTTATGAGATTGTGGTCAATACCGTTGATGTTAATAGTTCGTATAGGAGCTACAACTGCAGCGGTGCCTGCACCGAATGCTTCTGTTATGGTATTGTTTTTAAAAGCTTGCTCCAGTTCATGAATGGAAACAGGCCGCTCTTCTGTAGCATATCCCATATCTTTTGCAAGTGTCAATAAAGAATCTCTTGTAACTCCATCCAGTATTGAATCAGACAATGCAGGAGTGATCAATGTATTGCTGATCACAAACATCACATTCATCATTCCGGATTCTTCTATGTATGAGTGCTCCTGGCTATCGGTCCACAACACCTGATCATAACCTTCTTTTCTTGCCTGCTGCGTTGGAAGAAAAGATGCGCCATAATTGCCGCCGCATTTTGCAAAACCAGTTCCGCCTTTTGCAGCTCTTGCATAGTGCGTTTCTATTTTTACTCTGATGGGGTCTGCGTACAAGGAAGGAACCGGACCGGTAAATATGATGAAACGGAATTCATCAGAAACCTTTACGCCAAATCTTGCTTCGCTTGCAAATATAAAAGGGCGGATATACAAAGCATCACCTTTTTTACCGGGCACCCAGGCCTTATCTGTTTCAATTAAACTCATTAATCCCTCTGTAAATATTTCTTCCGGAATTACAGCCATACATAAACGCTGCAATGATTTTACAAAACGTTCGTAGTGTTTTTCTATTCTGAAAATATTGATGCGCCCATCCTTCATACGAAATGCTTTCATCCCTTCAAAAACAGTTTGGCCATAATGCAACGCAAGAGCAGATGGGCTTAAAGAAAGATTTGCATATGGTACGATCTGGGGATGATGCCATTCGCCATTGGAATAATCACAAACCAGCATATGATCGGAAATATATTTTCCAAATTCAAGTTCGTTAAAATTCACATCGCGGAGCTTTGATTGTTTCGTTTTAAGTACGGGAATATTTGCTACCTGTTCCATATAATTGATTTATGATTTTACAAATGTTGTCGAGTTTATTTTTAGTTGCTTTAAAACAGCAGAAATTTTTATCCAACACAAAATTTGTTGATTTTTTTTAAATAAAACAGATCCAGATTTGCTAATTTTGACTGGATCAGATTTTAGATAAACGACTTGGATTCATTTAATTTATTACACAATGGCCAAAAATATATTCAATGCAGATGATCACATTTATATTCAGGTGGCAGAAGGGATAGAAAAAATGATCAATGAAGAAACATTGCGTATCGGTGATAAACTTCCTTCCGTACGCGTATTGAGCGAGGAGTTTGGTATCAGCATGGGCACTGCTTTCCAGGCTTATTATCATCTTGAAGGGAGAGGGCTGATTGAAGCAAGGCCTAAGTCGGGCTATTATGTACGTTTCAGTCACCGCCGCTTTCCGGAATTGCCACAAACCATACAACCGGATACTGCATCCCATGACGTTAGTGTCAAAGAAATGATCGCATCCATTTATACCGATATCATTGCTGCTGGCGGAATAAATTTTGCTCTTGCCGTTCCGGATGCATCATTGTTACCTGCAGCAAAAATCAATAAATCAGTAATGTATGCATTACGGAATACAAAAGATCATTGCATGTATTATGAAAACACTCAGGGCAATACAGAACTTAGAAAACAGATTGCAAAACTTGCTTTTAACTGGGGTGGCAAGATCAATCCTGATGAAGTAATTGTAACAAATGGATGCCTTGAAGCAGTAACAATGTGTTTAAAAGCAGTAACAGATTATGGTGATACGGTTGCTGTTGAATCACCCACTTACTTTGGCGTATACCAGGCCATTGAAAGCCTTGGATTAAAAGCTGTAGAGATTATGTCTGATCCAACAACAGGTGCAGATCCGGAAAGCCTGAAGAAAGCCATTAAAAATTTTCGCATTAAGGCCTGTGTACTGATTCCAAATTTTAATAATCCACTGGGCAGTTCAATACCGGATGCAAATAAAAAGAAACTGGTTGAAATCATTACGCAGCATAATATACCACTGATAGAAGATGATATTTACGGAGAATTGTATTTTGGTAAACAACGCCCCAAAACCTGCAAATATTATGATACAAAAGGTTTGGTGATGCATTGCTCTTCGTTGTCTAAATCATTAACGCCCGGTTACCGCATCGGCTGGACGATTCCCGGAAAATTTCTTACAGAGGTGAAGCAGATGAAACGGATCCACAACATCAGCAGTCCTACCATTACGCAGGCGGCCATGGCGCACTATTTAAAAAACGGCAGATACGAATATCATTTAAAAAGTCTGCGCAAAGCGCTGTATACACAAAGCCTTCGTTATCTGCAGGCCATCATTAAATATTTTCCTGCCGACACAAAAGTTTCACGTCCGCATGGAGGTTTTGTTCTGTGGCTGGAGCTGAATAAAAAAATAAACGCCTTTAAATTACGGACAGAAGCGATGAAATACAATATCTCCATTGTGCCGGGAAAAATATTTTCTGCCAGCGGCAATTATGGCAACTGTATCCGGATCAGTTATGCAAAACCCTGGACCGATGATATTGATTACGGCCTGATGACACTCGGTAAGCTTATTAAGAAAATGCTTTAAAGATTAAGCGTTAAGAATAAAAGGTATATTAAATAAGAGGCTATAATTCTTCGCACATCCTTCATTTTTATTTTTTTAATTCTTAATTTCCCTGAATGAAAAATGCTATGAAACCAATCGGTTTTTTTTCAATCATTGTATGTTGCTGTATCAATAAAATTCTGGCGCAGGAAAACAGGTTCTCGCCTGCGTATGAAGAATTGCTGCATCAGCGCGCCATGTATGCCTATCCAGCGGAAAAATGGGATAGCCTCCGCTGTGTCTGGTTTGATGAATGCATTGTAAAAACACCCGCAATCAGTAATGCTGTTAACAATTGCCCGCTCGCAAAAAGAATGTTTGGCTGGCATGCCATCGGCGGCGTTTCTTCCAGTTATCAATGGAGTTTAATGAGCGACCTTTCTTATTTTTCTTACGATGCAGATCCGGCAACCGGCAATCCGAAAAATCCTACACAGATGAATGGCTTCGCCACTGATGCAACTGTGTTAGCAGCGATCGCCAATAATGTGAGGGTAAACCTTTGCGTTACCCTGTTCAATAATACCAATGAATTCTCAACTTTTTTTTCAAGCAGCAGCGCACAGACAACGCTCATTAATAATTTAGTTAGTGATGTTGCAGCTGCCAACGCCAAAGGCATCAATATAGATTTTGAGGGATCAGGTTTAAGCAGCACATACCTCAGCCAGTTCACTGCTTTTATGTCAACGCTTTCAACGCAGTTGCACAGTACAATTCCCGGTTCTGAACTTACGATTGATCTGCAGGGCGGGTATGCGGCATCGTCTGCATTGCTGACGCCATTGCTTTCTTCAGTTGATTATTTTATTTTAATGGGATATGATTATTACTGGAATGGCCAGTTTTATCCGGGTCCAATTGCTCCAACCTATCTGTTCCCGTTAGCAGCTGGTGATCCCAACGGACATGGAAGTGTTTCCAACGATCTTAATAACCTCATCAAGCTGGTAGGCGCTGATAAATCAATTCTTGCAATGCCGTATTATGGCCGCCGCTGGCGCACTACAAATGGCTGTGTAATTCCTGCTGCAGGAAATGCAGCTGCTATCAGTACCCAGACCTACGCACAGTTCAGGCAAAACTCAAACGGATATTACAGCAATACATTACGTGAAGCAAATACTTTCAATGCTTATCATTGTTTTAATGATGTAAGTGCGGTGCCCAATCAGCAATTCATAGACGATACATTCAGTCTTCAAAAGAAATACAATATTATTTTGCAGCGCGGTATTGCGGGTGCTGCTGTGTGGAGACTGGGTTACGATGCAGGATACAATGATTGCTGGAACCTGGTGAATAATAATCTGTCAACCTGTCCAGTGATACCGCTCACCGATACATTGTATGATATGGGAGGACCAACGGGTTCTTACCACAATGCAGAAAATTATACTTTTACCATTGCACCACCAAATGCGGCTTCTGTTAATCTTTCTTTTATAAATTTTGATCTGGAAAATGGTTTTGATTCTTTATGGATATACAACGGAACATCGACAGCTTCGCCGCTCATCGGAAATTTTTCCGGAAATACGATTCCCCCAAATCTTACTGCCAACAGCGGTACAATGACCATCCGTTTTCATTCAGATAACGCTACTGTAAAAACAGGATACAAAGCAGTGTACACAACCACGTTATTGCCTGCGATATTCAGAACCATTGCATCGGGCAACTGGAGTGATCCTGCAATATGGAACTATGGAACGATCCCTGGTTCTACTGATACTGTTGTTATAATGCCTGCACATGTTATTGCGATCGATGCCACTGCGGTTGCCGGAAATATTTATATCAGTAATACTGCAACAGTAAATATCAATAATAATATATCATCGCTGACAGTCGGAAATAATATCAGTAAAACAAAAGACCTTGTTTGTGACGGCACACTGAATATCAGTGATGGTAATATGCGGATCTATGGAGACCTGAACCTGAAGAGCGGAAGCCACTTTGCGCTTTCGGGCGGACAACTGATCATTGATGGAAACAATGCGGTCGCAGCTGCAAGTGTTGCAGACGGGCAAAATCTTTTTACTGTAAATTGTTTGCCCGGTGATTTTATTTTCAGTGCAGGCATATTAAAATTTATCGATCCACCTCTTGGAGCTAACAGTCAGACTATTTCCTGTCAATATAATTTTGGATTGAACAGCAAAGTAGTTTTCGGCGATGGGTTGTCGATTAACGTGAGCAGTAATCCCAATGGCTTCGGTGGCAATTTGCTGCCAGCGCAATTTGGACAAATGGTTCTCGATGGAACTACTGCAGGTAATAACCGCATCTTTAAAAATTTATCGCCATTGATCATTAAAACCAGTTGTGAAATAAAATCAGGAAACCTGGTGCAGGGAGCGCCATTGGAAATTTCTCAATAAAAAAATAAAATGAAAAAAATCAGGTGGGGAATAATAAGTACTGCAAAGATCGGAAGAGAAAAAGTAATACCCGCAATGCAGCTGGGAAAGTATTGTGAAGTAACAGCAATTGCTTCCAGAAATCAGGAACAGGCCCAATCAATTGCAGGAAAATTAAATATCCCAAAAGTATATGGAGCTTATGAATCATTACTGCATGATCCGGATATTGATGCGGTATATATTCCTTTGCCCAATGATATGCATGTGGAATGGTCGATCAAAGCGTTGCAGGCCGGCAAACATGTGTTGTGTGAAAAACCCATTGGCCTCTCATCTGCAGAAGCAAAGAAATTACTGGACGCAGCAAAAGGATTCCCCCATTTGAAAATAATGGAAGCCTTTATGTACCGCTTTCATCCGCAATCGGTGTATGTAAAAAAATTAGTGCAGGATGGAAAGATCGGCGAATTAAAAAACATCCAGTCTTCTTTTTCTTATTATAATATAGATCCCAATAATATCCGTAATAAAAAAGAAGCAGGTGGTGGTGGGTTGATGGACATCGGTTGTTATTGTATTTCAGTGGCTCGTTTTATTTTTGATAGGGAGCCCGTTAAGGTATTTGGAACAATTGATTATGATCCGGTAATGCAAACAGACCGCATGGCTTCCGGTATTCTTGATTTTGGAACAGGTACATCTTCTTTTACCTGTTCAACGCAGATGGTTCCCTACCAACGCGTGAACATTGCAGGAACAACAGCAGGGATTGAAATGGAAATTCCTTTCAATGCGCCACCGGATAAAGCAACCAGGATATGGCTACATTCGAAAAACGGAAGGGAAGAAATTATTTTTGATGCAATCGATCAATATACAATTCAGGGCGATCTTTTTTCAGCAGCGATATTAAATGATCAGCCTGTACCAACAGCATTGGAAGATGCGATGAATAATATGAAAGTAATCGAAGCCGTATTTGAAAGTGCAGCTTCCGGACAATGGAAAATTCTTTAAAAAAAAATAGTATGAGTAATCAGATTTTCAAAAACTTTTCAGACATAACCGCCAAAGAAATTGCACCGGGTTTTATGTCCACATTTATTCATACAGATAATAATACCATTAATTTTATTGATGTAAAGGCGGGGAGCAACATACCATTACACCAGCACGTTCACCAGCAATATTCCTTTGTACTGGAAGGTAAATTTGAAATGACCGCTGATGGCGAAACCCAGGTACTGCATCCCGGGAAATTTGCGCTGATCCCTTCAGAGGTTTTGCATGGCGGAACAGCTGTTACCGATTGTAAAATACTGGACATCTTCAATCCGGTACGTGAAGATTATAAAAAACTTTCAGAAGGTTGATTGAGGTAATGAAATAACTGACACGCGAATACCAGTACATTTTTACTGAAATAACTATTTTGCCTGTCATCAATAATCAGCAATTCCAATATCATTTATACTTTATCTTCCACCGATAAAAAAATAATTATGTTTCGATATCTTTTTTTAAGTGTAATTAGTTTAGTTGGCACAACAACTTTAATTGCTCAGTCATCTTTATATATGCCGCGTGATGTACAAAAGGCTTATAAAAAAGAAACAAGGTCTGTTGACGGAAGACCCGGTAAAAATTACTGGCAGAATCACGGAGTCTATTCAATTAATATTACTGCGATGCCGCCCGACCGTTCAATAAAAGGTGATGAAGAGGTTACTTATTTTAATGACAGTCCGGATACACTCCGCACGCCCAACATCAAACTTTTTTTGAACATTCATAAACCCGGTGCTCCGCGTGATCAGGGTGCAAGTGCCGATTATTTAACCAGCGGTGTGCACGTTGATGAAGTTACTGTTAACGGCCAGGTGATAAAATGGGAAGACAATCCCGGTGTGTTTACAGGAAGAGGGCTTCGTTTGCCAAAGCCTTTGTTTCCTCATGAATCAGTAAAAATTTCTTTTAAATGGCATTATGAAATATCACTGGAGAGTGGAAGAGAAGGAATGATTGACTCCACTACTTATTTTCTCGCATATTTTTATCCGCGTGTGGCTGTGTATGATGATTACAATGGATGGGACCGCATGAACTTTACTGATGGAAAAGAATTTTATAGTGATTTCAATGATTATACCGTAAGCATCACTGCACCTGAAAATTATGTTGTCTGGGGAACAGGAACATTGCAGTCACCGGAATCATTGCTGCAGCCTGAGTTTGCAAAACGTTTCAAACAATCACTGACTTCCGATCAGACAATCCATGTTGCAACGAAAGAAGAACTGGCTGCCGGAAAAGTTACCGTACAGCAACCTGCCAATACCTGGCAATTTAAAGCAACCAATATTCCTGATATGGCTTTCGGATTGAGTGATCATTTTGTATGGGATGCAGCAAGTGTTGTGGTAGATGATAAAACAAAAAGAAGAGCCAGTGTACAGGCAGCTTATAATGATACCGCAAAAGATTATCACCGCATGGTGGAATACGGAAGACATTCACTCGACTGGTTATCACATAACTGGCCCGGCATTCCTTATCCGTATGAAAAGACAACCATCTTCCAGGGATTTGCCGGCATGGAATATCCGATGATGGCAAATGATGAAACGTATGAAGATTCTGTATTCGCACGTTTTGTTGCAGAGCATGAAATTGCACATACGTATATGCCTTTTTATATGGGCATCAATGAAACGCGTTATGGCTTTATGGATGAAGGATGGGCTACTACTTTTGAACTGTTAATCGGCACTGAAGATATGGGGAAAGATAAAGCAGAAAGTTTTTACAAACAGTTCCGCGTAGCCGGTTGGATCAATGATGCATCAGCAGATGAAGATATTCCTATTGTTACTCCCGGGAATGTTTTAAATGGTGGCGGTCTCGGTAATAATGAATATGGAAAAGCATCGCTTGGTTACCTGGCAATGAAAGATATGCTGGGTGATGCTATGTTTAAGAATTGCCTGCATGAATACATGAGCCGCTGGAATGGCAAGCATCCGATTCCCTGGGATTTCTTTTTCACATTTAATGATGTGAGTAAAAAAGACCTTAACTGGTTCTGGAGCAATTGGTATTTCAATCCAAATTATATTGACCTGGCTGTTGTTGCGGTAAGGCCAACGGCAAGCAGTTGTGAAATTGACATAAAAAATATCGGCGGTATGCCTGCTCCGGTGAATGTAAATATTACTTATGCAGATGGAACAAAAGAAATTTTTCATCAAACATCAGCTATCTGGGAAAAAAATGGAAAGCAGGCAACAGTTAAAATTCCTGTAACTAAAACAGTGCAGTCTGTTGAATTGAATGGTGGAATTTTTATGGATGCGGACCGTAGCAACAATAGCTGGAAGAGCAATTAATCTGCTTCGTATTTTATTATTCAGTAAAACGATATTTTCATAATTTTAATTTATGAAATTGTTATTACTGATACGGCACGCAAAAAGTGATCAAACATTTTTTGGTGATGATTTTGAACGGCCCCTGAATGAACGGGGCAAAAAAGATGCACCGGTAATGGCAAACCGGTTACTGGATCGGCAGATAAAGATCGATGCATTTGTTTCAAGTCCTGCAAAGCGTGCAAAAAAAACAGCAGAGCTTTTTGCAAAACAGTATGGCAGCAGCGAAGATGCAATTATATTTATTCCTTCGTTGTACCATGCCGGGCCTCCCGTTTTCAGCGAAGTAATTGCACAGCTGCCTGATAAAATAAATAATGCAGCAGTTTTTTCTCATAATCCGGGCATTACTTATTTTGTAAACGGACTGATAGAAAAAATTCATCTCGATAATATGCCCACCTGCGGCATTTTTGCACTACAGGCTGATATTGATTCCTGGTCTGATTTCGCGAATGCAAAGAAAGTGTTTATTTTTTTTGACTATCCCAAAAATAAATAAATGCCAGGCTTATTTATTCTTCATTTCATCAGGCATAACAACAGTTTGATTCACAGAGTATTTAAGGTTTATCTATTTTAATGCTGTATAGTATTTTGCCGCATCTTATCACGGTTGTAAAATTTACTTTTCAGTCAGGGGAATTTAGCTATTCAAATATTTCTTAAATTTACCTTTTGTTTTAAAAGGACCGATCCATGACGAAATTTTTTTCTGGTGCTATATGTATTGCCTTCGCAATAATTATTTTCTCACTAAGCAACTGTAATTCCGGCAATACTGATACTGTTTCAGATTCTAAAGACAGCATTGTATATGCTGCGCCGGATACCAATAAAATTCCGAAAGATAAATTTGGTGAGCAGGTCCGTTACGGCCGTGAACTCATGCTGCATACAGCTTATTATATCGGTCCTGATGGAATAGCCGGACATTACCTCGGTAATAAAATGGACTGCAGCAATTGCCACCAGAATGCTGGAACCAAACCTTTTGCATTCAGCCTGATGTTGTCACACGAAAGTTATCCGCAATACCGTGCACGGGAAGGGAAAGTCTTATCACTGGCAGAACGCGTGAACAATTGTGTAATGCGCCCACACAGTGGTATACCATTGCCGCTCGACAGTAAAGAGATGATTGCTATATTAAGTTATCTTAAATGGATCAATTCGCAGCTAACTGTTAAGGACAGAGAGAAAAAAGGATTTGACAATCTTAATATACAGTTTCCAGAAAGAGCAGGAAATCCTGAGAAAGGAAAGCAGTTATTCAGTATTCAATGCTCGCGCTGTCATGGCGAAAACGGAAATGGCGTTTTTAATCCCGGTGATTCCGGTTATAAATATCCACCGCTCTGGGGATCTTTTTCTTATCAACCCGGAAGCAGCATGCACCGTGTCATAAAACAGGCCCGTTGGATAAAAGCAAATATGCCAAACGATCAGGCAACTTATTCGGCGCCGATACTTTCAGATGAAGATGCAATTGATATTGCGAGTTTTATAAATGATGACCGCATTCACGACAGGCCCAACCCTAAAACTTTGGATTATCCTTATCCCGAGGAAAAGGCGATTGATTATGGTCATGCTCCTTTTATAGATACTTTCTCTGAGCTTCAACATAAGTTCGGACCTTACCAACCCATTATTGATTATTGGAAAAGCAAAGGATTTAAACCCACTTACTGATAAACGTTACCTTATCGTATAAGTAATATTTTTTGCGAGAGAGGGATTGGATAAAGGAGTAATTCTTATTACAACAAAATTTACACCCGCCTGCATGGGTTTACCCCTTTTGTTTTTTGTAAGAAGGATGTTTTTCATCACAGATGTTTGCGCAGGTAATTTTATAACAGCAGAATATGCGGTCAGTACATTACTGCTGAATACTTCAATTTTATATTGATCATCATCAGTTCCATCATTGCTGATTCTTAATGAAACTGGTTTTTTAAGACTGATCTCATTTGTATCGCTGAGATTCTGGACTGTAAAATAATGAGGATATAAAGAACTGATAAAATGACTCCGGTAATTGGTAAACGGAATCCATTTGTTGTCTTTGCTGCTGTAGGTTTCACAATTCATTTCCCACACAACTTTTTTAGTGCGGGTCACTTCAAATATTTTATTGGCACCACCAATACAAACGAGTAAATTTTTATTCGGCAATTCAAATACGGATCCTTCTTTGCCCACAAGGCCTTCAGGATAATCATTCATCTTACATTCATATTCCCAGTTCTTTCTTGCAACGCCATTTTTTACAGGAATTGTTACGTCAAGGAGGACCGGGTATCTTATTTTTTTGCCAGCTGAATTATCTTTGCCTCCATTGTTATTGTAAATAAGTGCAGAACCGGTTTTGGTAAGTGACGGGCTGTGCTGACTGTTGAAATGAATACTGTCAATTCCAACGGTGCTTTTTTTATCTCCCATTAATGTGTATAAGGTTTTTCCGGTTGCTTTATCAACCCGCAATACTGAGCTGTTGTCACGGAAACTGAAAAGAAAACTGTTTGTGTTTTTGTCGTAAACAAATCCATTCATGTGGGTGCCGGCAATCTCTTTGTCAGGCTGCGGATACATAGAGAAAATTTCAGCCTTACTTACATGATCTTTTTCATTCCAGCTCCATAATACTTTACCGGAATTATCATATTGGATAACGGTATTGTAGCGAACGCGGCTGATAAGCGTATCGTAAAAATAATTCATGCTGGCATCGAATTTATAGCTGCATGCGATATAGGTTCCGTCGTCAAGCTTTCCAAAATCATGATGATAATGTTCTCTGCCATCACCGGAAACGGCGCCATCATCCGGTGCTTTCCATATAATATCTCCGAAGATATTTTTTTCATAGCACTGGTCACCGTAAACGTAAGTAAAAGTTCCATCTATTGTCTGATCAAGATTCCGGTACTGCGGATCTTTTTGAGCGGTATCAATGTTGAAAGGAAGATACCAAACGGGCTGACCTTTTCTGTTAATGAGGACGCCCAGGTTTTCAATGAAGAGAAGATTGTTTTGAAAAAGACCCTGCTTTTGTTTTACCACATCATATCTGTATTTCGCTGTATTGATAAGATCAGTTTTAGCAATTGAAAATTTAAATGTTTCACTTTTAAAAAGAAGACGCCCTTTTTTATACGCTTCATAAAACCATCTATAACTCTTGTCGAATTCAAGATATTCTGTAACCAGGCAGGCGAGTGATTGCTTTATATATTTTGTTTTTTTCATGAAAGCTTCCTTATTGGGAATGATCGTGAGCATGTATGTGTCTGCTCCGGGCTTTTCATTAAACTGAAACATTATCTGTGTAAAGTTGAGAACAGCATTATCCGCAGGAAGCATTTGGGCAGAGACTGTTTGCGATAACAGAGCAATTATGAACAGGCAGATTTTTAATTTAACCATAGCAAAACGGAGGAGGTTTAACAACACAAATTATAAGATCATTTCAAAAAAAACTGCAGTTGGAATGGGATTAAAATAATAAGCAGGAATTTCATAAAATCCATATTTTTTATAAAGACGGATCGCGGGCTGCATATAATTCAATGTATCCAGCCTGAGTTTTGAATACCGGCATTTCCTGGCGAGTTCAATGGCTTCTTGCAGTAATGCTTTACCGATGCTTTTATTTTGATGTGTGGGTTTAACATACATCCTTTTTAATTCACCGGTTTCAGCATCAATTTTTCTGATGGCAACGCAACCGATATATTCATCCTCAAACCTGCACAATATAATTCCTCCTTCAGGAAATGAATACATCTCCTGCAGTTCAGAAAGTTCTTCATCAAAATGCTGAAACTGCAGATCTATATTTATGGCCGTTGCATATTCTTTAAATAATCCGGCCGCGGTCTTGTAATCTTTATCCGATGCCGCAATTATATAATCAGGCATTCTTGTTTATTTTATTGGTGACAGGAATATTCTTTTTGTTCGCCAGGTAAACTCCGGTAAATATCAATACAGCAGCAATTAATTTATACATATTGAGATCTTCTTTTAAAACGATCATGGCAATGATGGCTGCAAAAAAAGGTTGAGTGTAAATATATGCTCCGGAAATAACCGGCCCCAATATTTTTATTCCATAAATATTAAAAAGATAAGCGAGAAATGTTCCTCCTATTACAATTGTCGTAACAGAAATATATTGTGCTGCAGAAAAACCGGCCGGATCGATCTTTGTAAAATCATTCCAGCAAAAAGGAAACACCATCACGAGACCGAAAGTAAATACCCACCTGATCACATGAATGGCATTGTATTTCTTCATCAGCGGGCTTACGAAAATAAAGTACAATGCATAAACTGTCGCGTTTCCGGCAATCAGTAAATCACCGAGCAATACATTATTTCCTGTTCCGGAATTTTCACGAAATGCGATCAGGATGGTAGCTCCGGCAATGCCGCAGAATAATCCAGCCAGTTTTAAGCGGGTTAATCTTTCTTTATAGAAAATTGATCCGATAATAGTTAGTACAATCGGTGTAACGAGAAGCAGCAATGCAGAATGAATGGAAAATGTGAGGGATACTCCGGATATAAACAGCATCTGGTTTAATGCAATACCTGTAAAAGCACAAAGTAAAAAGCGGGGAATATCTTTCTTATGAATACCTGGCCTGGCAGGCTTGAACAGGAACATGATCCACAGCAGAATAGCACTGACTCCAATACGGATGAGATTAAGGCCGAATGGTTTAATGAAACCATTATTGGTCAACTGTTTTACAAGCGTAATATTAAGCGCAAAAAAAATATTGGTGGCTAATAAACCCAGGTGTGCCTTTGTTCTGTTATCCAAATCTGTAAAATTAATTGTAAAGGTCGCCGAACTGCGGCAATAAAAAAACCGTCTTAAAAAAGACGGCCTTTTATACTTACTAACCACTATTATTTTTACTCAACGATTAAGCTGCTGCTGTCTCTTTTATTTTTTCCCTGATCTTGGTTTCTATTTCGGTTGCCATTTCAGGATTATCAAGCATGAGTTGCTTTACCGTATCGCGACCCTGGCCGAGTTTATCGCCATTGTAACTGAACCAGCTTCCGCTTTTCTGTATGATGCCCAATTCTACACCCATATCTATGATCTCACCAACCTTGCTGATGCCTTCGCCATAAATAATATCAAATTCAGCCTGGCGGAAAGGAGGTGCAACTTTATTTTTTACCACTTTTACTTTTACATGATTGCCGATCGATTCGTCACCATCTTTGATCTGCGTCATACGACGGATATCAAGCCTTACCGAAGCATAAAACTTTAATGCATTACCACCAGTTGTAACTTCAGGATTACCGAACATAACCCCGATCTTTTCCCTTAACTGATTAATAAAAATGCAGCAGCTGTTTGTTTTACTGATGGTAGCTGTAAGCTTGCGTAGTGCCTGGCTCATCAATCTTGCGTGAAGTCCCATTTTACTGTCACCCATTTCGCCTTCCAGTTCGCTTTTTGGAACCAGTGCCGCAACGGAATCTATTACTACAACGTCTAAAGCTCCGGATAAAATCAGGCGGTCTGCGATTTCAAGCGCCTGCTCACCATAATCCGGTTGGGAGATCAGAAGATTATCAATATCAACGCCCAGTTTTTTTGCATAGTTACTATCGAATGCATGTTCGGCATCTATGAATGCACACATGCCACCTTTTTTTTGTGCCTCCGCAATTACGTGTATTGCCAAAGTTGTTTTTCCTGAACTTTCAGGACCGTAAATTTCGATCACCCTTCCTCTTGGTAAACCGCCAATACCCAATGCCACATCCAATCCTATCGACCCGGTTGAAATGACTTCCTGTTCTATATCCGTCCTTTCATTCATCATCATAACCGAACCCTTGCCGAAATCTTTATCAATCTTATCCATTGTTAATTTCAGCGCCTTTAATTTTTCTGCGTTACTCATGTTTTTGTTTTTTTAAGTGATGTATCTGGTTTAATGCTGTAAAAATAGTTTGGGGATCAAAGATAATATTTTTTTTATTATCAACACTAATTATTTTAGTATTATTTTGATAAATATTTTGGGAGTTGGGCAGTCAGTAAAAAGGAATTTAAAAAAAGCCCCACTGAAGAATCAGCGGGGGTGTTCAAGCATGAGAAAAATCTACAAAGTTATTTTCCTAGGCTGCAATGGCCGGATAATCAAAACGGGCAATGTTTTTTGTATAGGTTAAGTATGGTTCGTCGGTTATGTTTGCAAAGAGACATCAGTTTTTTCATTCCGGCAATACCCTTAAGTGGTAGTTTTTGGGTAGAATATTTTTTAAATCAATCTAAATCCTAAGAGATTGTGAAAATGTTCTCAATGCATCATCCTCTTTCAAACCAACAGCCAACGCTTTGAGTATCTTTAGACTCTTTTATTTATGAGATATATTTTTATCATTATTTTCTGCTGCTTCATTCAATTTTCATCTGCACAAACCTGTAATGCACCGGGACAAAATCCGTCAACTGCATTTCCAGTTTGTGGCACCACAACTTTTGCACAGACGACTGTTCCATTTTGTAATAATGGAAGCCTGCCATCCCCAGGCTGCCCGGGTACGCTTTATACAGATAAAAATCCTTTCTGGTATAAGTTCACCTGTTTTCAATCGGGTACATTGGGTTTTTTAATTACACCGGATATTATCGGTGATGATTACGATTGGGAATTGTTTGATATCACTGGCCGTAGCCCAAATGAAGTTTATACAGATGCAAGCCTGGTTATTTCGAGTAACTGGAGTGGGAGTGGTGGTGTTACCGGAGCATCTGCGCAAGGAAGTCCGCAATTTGTTTGCGAAGGAGTTGGTAAGCCCACACTCAGCCGCATGAGCCAGTTAGTTGCAGGCCATAACTATTTATTAATGATCAGTCATTTTACAGATTCTCAAAATGGATACAGTCTTGAATTTACCGGCGGCACTGCAAGTATCACAGACCCGGTACTACCGCATTTAAAAACTGCAGAAGCAAATTGCGGTGGCGATCAGATCCGCGTAAAATTAAACAAGAACATGAAGTGCAGCAGCGTTGCCGCCAACGGCAGCGATTTTTCGGTAACGCCTGCGCTGGTGAATGTGATCAGTGCTATGGGACTGGGCTGTGGCAGCGGCTTTGACACAGACAGCCTGCAACTTACATTGAATGGAGCGCTTCCTCCTGGTAATTATGTACTTACTGTAAAGAATGGTTCCGACGGCAATACGATATCCGATATATGTGACAGAAATGTTCCGGTAAATGAATCTGTAAATTTTATCATTCTGCCAAAAGTCCCAACTCCGATGGATAGTATTGCACCGCCGGTTTGTGCGCCGCGTTCTGTAAGCCTGGTATTTAAAAAGCCGATGCAGTGCAGTACCGTTGCCGCGGATGGCAGTGATTTTTTTGTTACAGGACCTTATGCTGTTACTGTTACTGCTGCCAGTGGCAATTGCGCAATTCCGGGAGATGTTTCTAAAATTATTACGGTGCAGTTCTCACAACCATTGTATAATGCCGGTCTTTTTACTTTACATCTTCAAACAGGCAGTGATGGTAATACCATCCTGGATGAATGCAATGAAGAAACTCCCGCAGGAAGTACCATCAATTTCCTGATAAAAGACACGGTGAATGCTGATTTTAATTACAGTATAAAATATGGATGTGTTATTGATACTATTCAGTTTTTTAATGCAGGATCGATCGGTGTCAATCAATGGACATGGTCGCTGGATGAAGGACTGAACAGCAATCTTCAGAACCCTTCTCCAAAATACCGTGTGTTCAATGAAAAAAATATCACGCTGATCGTAAGCAATGGTTTCTGCAAAGACACAGCTTCACAAAAAGTATTACTGGATAATTTTCTCAGTGCGGATTTTAGTGCGAATGAATTCAATTGTCCCAATGAACCTGTGAAATTTTCTTTCAGCGGAAGCGGGCATATCAGCAGGTATGACTGGAACTTTGATGACGGTAATAATGCAACGGGCGATACCGTCCTGCACGTCTTTCCTGTGTTGGGTGCAAATAAAACATACCGGGTGCGACTTACAGTAACAGATAATCTCGGCTGCCAGAAAATTGTTTTAAAAAACATAACGGTGGTGCGGAGCTGTTATATCGGTGTACCAACAGGATTTACTCCCAACAATGACGGATTAAATGATGTGCTTTATCCTATGTATGCAATAAAAGCCATGAATCTTGAATTCAGCATCTTTAACCGGTGGGGACAATTGCTTTTTACTACCAACGACTGGCGGCATGGCTGGGATGGAACATTCAAGGGACAGGGGCAGGATCCGGGAACTTATGTATGGATATTGAAATATACCGATCGCGATACCGGTAAAAAAATTGAACAGAAAGGATATACGGTACTGATCAGGTAAATGCGGAAGCAGTTATAATCTGTAGCAAACTGCATTGATATTCATGCCGGCTCCCACAGAAGCGAAAAGGATTACATCACCTTTATTCAGTTCGTGCTGATCCTTCAATCCCTTTCTTACCATATCGTATAATGTTGGAATGGTTGCAACAGAACTGTTGCCCAGCGTATGAATGCTCATTGGCATAATATGTTCAGGTATCTGGCGGATGCCATATAATTTATACATGGCCTTAATGATACCTTCATCCATTTTTTCATTGGCCTGGTGAATGAATATTTTTTTAAGATCTGTAATGGCAACGCCGCTTTTATCAAGACAATCCTTCATAGCTGCCGGAACATATTTCATGGCATATTCATAAACTTTACGGCCCTTCATTTTTATATAACGGATGTTTGGATCACTTCCAGGAAAATTAGATTTGCCGAGATACAGATAATATGCTTCGTCCAGGCAATGACTTTGTACGGCCGCACCTAAAATGCCACTTCCCTTTTCATCCACTTCTTTGTATTCCACCACAGCAGCACCCGCTCCATCACTGAATATCATGCTGTCGCGATCATACATATCAATCACGCGGCTGAGTGTTTCTGTGCCAACCACCAATGCTTTTTTTGCGATGCCTGCTTTAAAGAAAGCATCCGCCTGGATCAATCCCTGCACCCAGCCCGGGCAACCAAACAATACATCATACGCAACGCATCCGGGATTTTTTATTCTAAGATCGTGCTTTACCCTCGAAGCCAAAGCGGGTAACAAATCGGTTTGAATGGTATCCTTTATTACATTTCCAAAATTGTGCGCTACAATTATCTGGTCCAGTGTTTCCGGATCAATCCCGCTTTCTTCAATGGCAAGTCTGGCTGCAATAGTGGCAATGGTTGAAGAATCGAGTCCGGTCGATATATAACGCCGTTCTTCAATACCGGTAATATCTCGAAATTTATCCACTACTTCCTGCATCGGGGTTTCAATCTTCTGCAGATCCTCATTATAAAAATTATTTTTAATAAAATCCAGGTTGGTTTTTATTTCTGTAGGAATGTAGCTGCCTGTTCCTGTAATAACCGAGCGATGCATTGTCAATTTGTTTAATAGAGATAAATAAAAAATCGGACATTAAAGATACGCAATAAAATAAACCGCAGTTTATATCAGGATTGCTGCAACTGCTCCTTCTCCCTCCAGTTCATAACAGCTTTTATATCTGAATAAGAATATTGCTGGCCCAGTTTTTCTTTATAAACAGAAGACGCTGCGGCGCCGGTATCTTCTATTATTTTATTAATGACATCAAGCTTTTCTTTTGATAACAAATCAAGGATTTCTATTTCACCGGTCTTGATAAATTCAGCAAGATGGCCTTCAATGGTTACCATCACCATGCCACGCAGTTTTGCAATTTCATCAATGCGTTTTCCCTCTCTGAACATTTCGAGGCTGATCTTTTTTGTCTCACCTTTTTTAGGCTTTGCTGCAATGGCAAGCGCATTTTCTTTTTCCGCATTTTTATTTTTACTGTCGTGTATCTTTTGGAGCAACTCTCCCGGATCTGCTTTTTCCAATAAGCCTTCTGCAATTACCAATGACTGTTGAAGCTGTTGTTTTTTTCTTTCCAGCAACAACAGCAGGTCAGCCAGTTCTTTAATATATTTTTTTGTGCGCTGTTTGGGTTTATATTCTTTCAGATGATAATTAACAGCCTTGATGCTTTCATCAAGCGGCCTTATAAAATAATCAACCGCTGCTTTAACTCTTTCTTCCAGCTGTGTATAATCGCCGTTGCCCGATTGTAAGATCTGCTCCAGTTGCCGGTCAAACTTTTGTGCTACCATTTTTTGCTGCCCGATACTTTCCATTAATTTTTTTGCCCATTCAATGGCGGCAAATTTATCCGGGATCACCCGATGTTCAAATTCGTCATAAAAAAAACGTATTGCATCATCCAGTTTTGTCCAGTTAAAAGTTTTTACCAACGACCGGCCGATGAAATACTGTTGTTCTTTTTCCAGTTCCGCTTCCAGCAATTCTTCCTTCATTTCATTTTCACTGAAGGTCAGAATTCTTTCATCTGTTTTAATGCTGTGAGCATAAATGCGACTGTAAAGTACAAGTCCGGCAAGGCTTGTAAGCCGGCTCAGGGCTACATATACCTGTCCCGGAGCAAAAGAAGCACCTGCATCGACAATGGCTTTTTCAAAAGTTAAGCCCTGACTTTTATGTATGGTAATGGCCCAGGCAAGCCGGATAGGATACTGTGTAAAACTGCCCAGTTCTTCTTCTTCCATTTCATCCGTCTCTTTATTATAACTGTATCGTATATTTTTCCAGACTTCTTTCTCCAGCAGTATTTCATTTCCTGCATCGGGAAAAACAACATAGATCTCATCAGATTCTATTCTGCTGATGGCCGCAATACGACCGTTATAAAAACGTCTTGATTCACCTTTATCATTTTTAATAAACATGATCTGTGCACCAACCTTTAACTGAAGCAACATTTCAGCAGGGATCGCTTTTTCATTAAAGTCTCCTGTCAGTTCAGCTCTGAATTCAAAAAGCTTTTCATCCAGAGAATTTAATTTATTCTGATTGATAATATCTGCATTGCGGTTATGTGAAGTGAGGGTGATATAATGCTCATCTTCCGGTGCTTCAAAACCAGGCTTATAATATTGATGCAGCAATTGCAGGTCGTCATAATCAAGTTGGTTGTTTCTTATTTTATTCAGGATGCTGATAAAAGAAGCTTCATTCTGACGGTATATTTTTTTCAATTCAATGCATACCGGCTGGCTTTGCATCAACACCTGCGCATCAAAAAAGAAGGGGCTTTTATAATAAGGTTTCAGCATTTCCCATTCTGAATTATTTACAACAGGTGGCAATTGAAAAAGATCACCGATAAATAAAACCTGTACGCCGCCAAAAGGCAATTGATGCTGGTCGCGAAAATGCCGCAGAATAATATCTACCGCATCCAGCATATCTGCCCTTACCATACTCACTTCATCAATGATGAGCAGTTCCAGTTCTTTGAGCAGTTCTCTTTTTTCGGCGTTGAACCTGATGTTTTTTATTAAAGAATTTGCACTGCTGTTACCGTTCCAACCATTTTGTGCGGGGATAAAAGGGCCGAAAGGCAGTTGAAAAAAAGAATGCATGGTAACACCGCCGGCATTGATGGCTGCAACACCGGTTGGAGCAACGATCACTGTTTTTTTAAAAGTGTTCTCTTTAATATATTTAAGAAAAGTGGTTTTGCCTGTACCGGCTTTGCCTGTTAAAAAAACAGATTGGCCCGTCTGGTTAACAAAACGCGAGGCCAGCCAGAAATAATGATTCGATGTATCAGTGGAAGACATATTATGGGCAGAAAGCTACAATAAAAAATAAGCTGTTGCAAAAGTAAAACATAATGGATTGAAAAAATAATACTGTCATTCATTGTAATAAATGACAGTATTATTTTTTTTATGAATGTAACAATGATAATGCATTTGTTTTTAATGACAGCTTTATAAAGGAGCGCCGGCTTTCTCTATCACAATAACTTTGCACCGCCGGCGCCCACGAAGATCAATCTTCTTTTTTTCGGTTGCTGCCAAACAGCAATAATTCGCTTACCTGCACTTCGGTCACATATTTTTTGGTGCCTTCTTTATCAAGATAATTCCGGTTCACAAGTTTGCCTTCAATGGCTACTTCAGTTCCTTTCTTCAGATATTTTTCTGCAATGCCTGCTACTTTTCCCCAGGCAATTACGTGGTGCCACTGTGTTTCCGTGATCTTTTCTCCCGCAGCATTGCGGTAACTTTCATTGGTGGCAATGCTGAATTTTGCCAGCTTTTTTCCACTTTCAGTATTGATCAGTTCAGGAGCATTGCCCAGGTGACCGATCAGTTGCACTTTGTTTTTTAATGCGTACATAATTTTTTCTTTTGATTGCATGGATCGGATCAGATCAACACGCAACGATTTATAAATTTGTTATTCCGATCAACAGTGGTACCAGCCATTGACATTGCAAAGATGAACGCACTTGAAATCGATAGCCGGATTTTAAGCGTTTATACCCGCATATTTACGTTTTTAAACGTTTGCAATTAAATGGGGACTGTCTAATTTGTTATTCCAAAACATGATGCAAATGAATAACAGCAATACACTGAAAGCCTGTCTGGCATGCGGAAAAAATATTCGCGGGAGAGCGGATAAAAAATTTTGTGATGATCTCTGCAGGAACAGTTTCAACAACCAGTTAAAAATTGAAACAAGTGGTTTGGTCCGCAACATTAATAATATGCTCGGCAAAAACCGCCGCATCCTGCAAAGCCTGTTGCCGGCCAACCAGGAAATGGCAAAGACCAGCCGGGATAAATTATTGCAGCTTGGTTTTCACTTCAAATATTTTACGCATCATTATATCAACAAAAAAGGCAGCGTATATCATTACTGTTATGAGTACGGTTACCTGCAACTGGAGCGGGATGCTTATTTGCTGGTGAAAAAGAAAGAACAGGATTGAAAATATTATTTGTAATCTGCAAAGCATTTGAATGCCTCGATAAAATAATTCTGTTTGTCTGCAGGAATGCGCCAGTCTGTTAAGGTTGCAGAATTTCTGCTTGTTTTAAGTCGTAAACCAATGAGCTTGCGCGTACCCAGATCGGTAATTAATTTCAGGTAACCTGATTTGCAGAAAGACGTCTGGTTTGAAACGTCAAGGTAAGCGGCTATTTCTAATTTTATGCTATCCTTATTATCAAACAAAAGATAAAATATTCCCGAGTTGCCAAACACATTCTGTTTTACTTTTTCTTTTTCTTCAAACCCTGGTTTCCATTGGGTAGTGTATGAATAGCAGGACAGCAGGAAGCAATCCAGTTTATCCCCGATGGTTTTAATTGTAATGGATATTTTCTGGCTACTCTTTGTGTCAAATACCAGGGTAGCTTCCTTTTGTTTTGTGGAATGATCGATGGTTACTTTGCTGCCGCAATCCTGCGAACGTGCGCATGCTGCAAATAAAAACAGCAGCACTGAAAAAAATAATTTCTTTCTTGCCATGGTTGAAAATATTTAGGGAACCTGCGTGAGCCAGGTTAAGGGTTATTTATCCATCCATTCTTTCCGGCCGCATCATCGGAAACAATAAAACGTCCTGTATAGAATGCTGGTTGGTCATGAACATACAGATTCTGTCTATGCCGAAACCGATGCCTGACGTAGGCGGCATGCCATATTCCAGCGCCCGTAAAAAATCATGATCAATGAACATTGCTTCGTCATCACCACGCTCCATTAATTTTACCTGCTCTTCAAAACGTTCACGCTGATCGATGGGATCATTCAGTTCTGAATAGGCATTGGCAATTTCTTTTCCATTACACATCAGTTCAAAACGTTCTACCAGTCCGGGTTTGCTGCGGTGCTTTTTGGTAAGCGGACTCATTTCCACCGGAAAATCTGTAATAAAAGTAGGTTGTATATAATTGCCTTCGCACTTTGCGCCAAATATTTCATCAATTAATTTTCCCTTTCCCATTTTTTCATCTGCATGAATGTTTAATTTTTTACAAACATCCCGTATGCCGGCTTCATCCATTTCGCTGATATCAAAACCTGTAAATTCTTTAATAGAATCAAACATGGTCACTCTTTTATAAGGGGCTTTAAAATCAATTTCCTTATCACCGTTCATAGTTTTGGTTGTTCCGTTCGTATCCATTGCGGCTTTCTCCAGTAACTGTTCGGTGGTTTCCATCATCCATTCATAATCTTTATAAGCTGCATAAAATTCAAGCACGGTAAATTCAGGATTGTGTGTACGGTCCATTCCTTCATTACGAAAATTGCGGCTGAACTCATACACAAAATCGAATCCACCAACGATCAGTCTTTTTAAATACAGTTCATTGGCAATGCGCATGAACATAGGCACATCCAGTGCATTGTGATGTGTGCTGAACGGTCTTGCAGCAGCGCCACCTGGAATAGATTGCAATACAGGAGTATCAACTTCCAATGCACCGCGCTCATTTAAAAATTCACGGATGGAATTGATGAGTTTTGTTCTTTTAATGAAAACCTCTTTCACGCCGGGATTCACGATCAGATCTGCATAACGTTGACGGTAACGGAATTCAGGATCGGTCACTTCGTCAAATGCTTCGCCATCTTTTTCTCTTACAACCGGTAATGGTTTCAATGATTTTGCAAGAATGGAAAATTCTTTTACATGAATAGAGGTCTCGCCGGTTTTGGTAGTAAACACATATCCTTTTACACCGATGATATCGCCAAGGTCAACCAGTTTTTTCCAAACAGTTTGATAAAGCGTTTTGTCTTCGCCTGAACAAATATCATCCTGTTTGATATAGAATTGAATTTTGCCCACACTGTCCTGGATCACCGCAAAATTTGCCTTGCCCATGTCACGCACACTCATGATACGGCCTGCGATGCACACTTCCGAGAAGTCGGCATTGTTCACACCTTCCTTATAATTTTCTTTAATGAAAACAGAGGTTGTATTAACGGGATACAATGCAGCAGGATATGGATCGATGCCCAGTTTTTTAAGCTCTTCCAGTTTTTCCCTGCGGATGATTTCCTGCTCTGACAAATGCGACGACATATTCATTTAAATTTGAGCCGCAAAAATACAGGAATAAGTAGTAAGTTTTCAGGACTAAGTTATTGCTGCAGGAAACAAAGCATACCATATCATCTTTAAATAAAAGACTGCATGAAAAAAATACAAAGATGGCCTTCTTCAGGAACGGGCAGGAGCCGGGCTGTTGCTTTCAATAATATCATATGGATCGTAGCTTCTTCACTTGCATTAAGCGATGATTTTGAAAACCAGGTAAAAGAAATTTTTTCATTGGCAACGCAGTCTCTGCAGCAAACCGGTTCTGGTATGGGCAGCATTTTGTCTGTGCAGGTATTTTTATCCGATATGATAATGAAAGATAAATTTGATCTGCTGTGGAATGAATGGATCGGGAAAGATCCGGATAACTGGCCGCAAAGAACCTGCATCGAAGCAAGGCTGGCACCGGGATTACTTGTTGAAATGCAACTTACCGCGGCTGTACAATAAAAATCAAACAGCTAATTATTTTTTTTGCGGAACAGCCGGCAGGCTGATTGTAAAAGTGCTTCCGGATCCGAATTCGCTGCTGACCGTAATGTTTCCTTTCTGGGCTTCAATAAATTCCTTGCTGATGGAAAGTCCCAGGCCGGTTCCTGCTTTTTTTGTTCCGGGAATCCGGAAATAGCGGTCAAAAATTTTATCGAGATACTGCTCCTGAATTCCCTGACCCGTATCTGAAACTGAAAATACAATTCTTTCATCTTCATTGCTGACCTTTAGAATAACAACGGCATTCTCATAAGAGTACCGGATCGCATTCGAAATAAGATTGGTCAATATCCAGGATGTTTTTTCCGTGTCAGCTAAAACATTTTTAATGTCTGGCTGTACATTGGTTTCTATCCTGATCTGCTTTTCTTCTGCAGCAGCTTTGTTTGCATTCACAGCATATCCAATGATCTCTTCAGGATCTGCAGCTACTATATTTAATTGCAGCGCGCCGCTTTCCACCTGCGTCATGTTCAGAAGCTCAGCTGTTATTTTTAATAATCGTGAAGCATCATCGTCAATGCTTTCCAGGAGATCCTGTTGTTCAGTATTTAAATTGCCCGTTTGCTTATTTCCCAGCAATTCCAAACTCATTTTAATAGACGCTATCGGCGTTTTCAATTCATGCGAAACAACAGCAATAAAATTTGTTTTGGCAAATTCCAATTCTTTATAAGGCGTAATATTCTGTAACAGGATGACATTGCCGATCAGCTTCTCTGCCGCTTCGCCGGTAGGAATTATTTTTATCGGAATGATCTCTTTTTCAAAATAACTTTCTTTTTTATCGGCATATATTTTTATGGGGGTGGATTTTAAATCAGCATTGTTATCGCTGTTATCCATGTTCTGAATCAATTTCCTGATCAGGTCGTTTTTGATTGCAATGTCTTCTATCCGTTTACCAATGACATTGGTATCGTTTAATCCGGCAACGTTCTTCGCAACTCCATTCATGAAAATTACGCGGTTGTTATCATCAAGACCTATCACGGGATCATTCATATTATTGATCAGTGTTTCTATCCGCTTCTTTTCCATCATGAGCTTTTCAAGATTTCCGGTTTGATATTCTTCCAGTTTTTCCGCCATGATATTGAATGCGGCAGCCAGTTCGCCAAACTCATTTTTCTTTTCAAAATGCACTCTTTCAGAATAATTTTCCGAAGCAATTTCTTTGATACTGTTCGTTAACTCTTTTACCGGATTGGCAATATTGCCTGGAAGATTTATCAGTAACACAAAGGCGATCAGGAAACAGATAGAGCCTGTCAATCCTATCCAGAAAATTGCTTTACCGGCAGTGTCTTCTGCTTTTGCGCTTTTGCGCTGAATGGCCAGCATGTTGAGCAACATGATATCACTGATATCGTTCCGGACGGTCTTTATTATATCAGGACTGCCCGGAGTTTTTTTTAATTGTTCAAAATGTGTTGTCAGCTGACCTGTAAGTTCAGCTTCGCCCAGCTCAGTAATATTCTGTTGTTGTTTCAGCAAATTATCCTGCACAGCTTTCAGTTGTCCGGAATCTGCATTGCTGTTATTTAATGCGTTCAGCATTTTTCTGGAATAGTCGATGGTATTGTAATTGGAAACAAGAATATTTTTAGTGTCGCCGGATAATTTATTAATATACAAACCGCCAAGGACTGTAAGTAAAACAATCATCGCGAAGAGCAACCCGATACCCAATGTAAGTTTTGCTTTTATTTTCATTGCTGATATGATGTCTGAATTCAATGATGATGATCAACTCAAAATGACGAGATCAATATTGTTGGTCGATAATTTTTTAAGCAACTCCTTGAACACATTCGTTGCCACAATTACTTTAAATAAACTTAAATGCGGCTTGCCGATACAAACGGTGGTGATACTCCTTTCTTCACATTGCGCAATGATTGCTTTCGCAATATTGCTGCTTTCCACTTTAATTATTTCTGCGCCGAGCTCTGTTGCGAGTTTAAAATTATTAATTAAATGCCGTTGTTTACCCAACGCAATTTTATCAGCGCTTTCGGATGGCGTTTGTACATACAATATATGCCATTTGCTGTTGTAATAGTTGGCGAGTCTCGCTGTTTTACGGATCACGGTTCTGGCGGTGATTTCATTGGAACTGATGCAGGCAAGAAAACGTTCGTGTTTAATGGAATTGACTTTTGTTATTTCTGTTTCTACTTTGCGAACTACCTGCGCGGCAACTTCTTTCAATGCGAGTTCGCGAAGCTGCAGAATATGATTGCTGTTAAAAAAATTATTCAGCGCCGTTTCAATTTTTTCTGCCTGGTATATTTTGCCTTCTTTCAATCTTGTGATCAGTTCATCAGCGGTCAGATCGATATTTACCACTTCATCAGCCATTGCAATCACACGATCTGGAATTCTTTCTTTTACTTCAACGCCTGTAATATTTTTTACTTCCTGGTTCAGGCTTTCGATGTGCTGAATGTTAACAGCGCTGATCACGTTGATCCCGGCATCAAGTACATCCAGAATATCCTGCCAGCGTTTTTCATTTTTACTGCCTTCTATATTTGTGTGTGCCAGTTCATCAATGATCACCACCTCCGGACGTAAACTGATCACCGCCTGCACATCCAGCTCTTCCAGTTCTTTTCCTTTGTAAAATAATTTTCTTCTTGGTATCAAAGGAAGTCCTTCTAAAAGTTCATGCGTTTCTTTTCTGTTGTGTGTTTCTATATAACCGATTTTTACGTCGATCCCGTTTTTCAATAAAGATTTCGCTTCCTGCAGCATGCGGTAAGTCTTGCCTACACCGGCGCTCATGCCGATATAGATTTTGAATTTTCCACGACGTGATTTTTTAATCAGGTCTAAGAAATGCTGGGCAGTCTGATCTTTATCGTTTGTCAAAATGAAATGGCCAATGACGTTGTTAGAAAAGTATTGTTATCAATTGCTGTTTTATTTTTAAGGAAAATATCGTCTTTGCTGGATAGGGTTCTGGCTTCTATCCGCCACACAATATTGTCTCTGATTTGGTTATCGTAATTTAATGAATATCCAAATGTTTTAAAACCGTGGATTGTTCCCGTTCCGATAATGACACCGTATTTATCACAATAATATTCTGCTCTTGCAGCGAACGAATTTTTTTCGTTCACTGCATATTTAAAAATGATTACCGGAGAATACCAACTGCTAAATTGGTGACTGTGTTTTGCCTTTTGTTCAGCGCCAATATCAAATCCTGCAGTCAATCCAAGCTTTGATGACAATTGGATGATAGCATAAAAATTATGGAAGTAACGCATTTGTCTTGTGCTGTCTGGTTTATCACTGCCGATAAAAGAACTGCTGTTGAGCGTGATCTTACTATTTGGTTTCCAGGTAAGCTGGTGGCCGAATGCAGGCGTATTATTTCCGTCCACTCTTTCTATTCTTTGCCAGCCATTTAAGAGTAATCCGCTGATGAACCATTTTTCATTCGGGGAAGTATAAGAGATCTTTACGCCGCTTTCATAATAAGGTGAGTTTTCTGCAAGTATGCTTCGGGTCAGGTTCCAGCAATCTTTACCAATCGCGCTTTCAAAGCCGATATGTGAAGCAAATATCCCCGCATCAATCCATAGATTATTTTTCTTGGAAATTTTCACGCCGGCATTTGCCTCAAAAATATTTTTTAAAACGCCGGGCTCGCCCGCAAGATTTGCGTTGATATAAGTTCCCGCAGCCAATGCAAGATTGGCCCTCACATTTTCTTTTTCCCAGGCCGCTTTTACAAAACCAAGATTTAGATTGACTTCATTGTGCCTGTTGTAAGAATATAAAAACGAAGGTCTGTTATGTGTTGATGGATTTCCAAAATCATAACTGTAATAAATTTCAGTGTAGCCTGTTATTGATAATGGGTTTTTGGTTGAATCGGTTTGCGCAAATATGTGCATGCCGATAAAACTTAATAAACCTGTAAGTATTAATTTCATTATTGTTTATTTTAAATTGTCTAAAGCGAGGTTGAGTTTAAGTACATTTATTTTTGCGGGGCCAAACATTCTTGCCAATGGTCTTTCTGTATTGATTAAAATTAATTGCTGAATATTTTCTGTTGCAATACCTCTTATGCTTGCAATTCTTTTTACCTGAACATTTGCAGCCTGTACTGAAATGTTTGGATCCAAGCCACCGCCACTTGCTGTTACTAAATCTGATGGAATTTCGGACTTGCTTACGCCCGGATTGTGCACCAGGAAACTGTCGGTCCTTGCCTGCACCTGTAATAAATATTCAGGATTGGATGGGCCTTTGTTACTTCCGCCGGCTGCTGCTGCATTGTAATCCACTGCTGATGGACGTGAATAAAAATATTTGTCGTCGGTAAATTTTTGTCCAATGTTTGCATAGTATGATTTCCCGTTCTGCGAAATGATCTCCCCTTTTCCATGATTGGGCGCAAGCTGTGCAATGCCTAACATGATGATGGTATAAAACCCCGAAAAAAATAAAAGGCAAAAGATTGTAAGTCTGATCGCAGGCAATAGGTTTGTTTTCATTGTATAATTTTTTAGATGAATAATGTAACCAGTAGATCAATGATCTTGATACCAACAAAAGGAATGATCACGCCACCGAGTCCGTAGATAAATAAATTTCTTCTCAGCAATGCACTTGCACCGATTGGTTTATAGGCAACGCCTTTTAACGCAAGCGGAATCAATAACGGAATAATGATCGCGTTGAAAATAACTGCAGATAAAATTGCAGTTTCAGGACTGTGCAGTTTCATAATGTTCAGACTTTGCAACGCCGGAATAGAACTGATAAACAGAGCAGGAACGATCGCAAAATATTTTGCAACATCATTCGCGATGCTGAATGTGGTGAGCGTCCCTCTTGTCATCAGCAACTGTTTTCCTATTTCCACAACTTCAATAAGCTTTGTCGGATCGTTATCAAGATCTACCATATTACCGGCTTCTTTTGCAGCCTGCGTACCACTGTTCATGGCCACGCCAACATCAGCCTGTGCCAGTGCGGGAGCATCATTCGTTCCATCGCCCATCATCGCTACCAGTCTGCCTTCCGACTGTTCCTTGCGGATATAATTCATTTTATCTTCCGGTTTTGCTTCAGCAATAAAATCATCCACGCCCGCTTTTTCAGCAATGTATTTTGCGGTCAAAGGATTGTCACCGGTTACCATCACTGTTTTGATTCCCATTTTGCGAAGCCGTTCAAAACGCTCTTTAATGCCAGGCTTGATGATGTCCTGCAATTCAATTACGCCGATTATTTTATCGTTCTCTGCCACGACTAACGGTGTGCCGCCATTACTTGCAATCACTTTTACTTTTTCTGCAGTTTCTGCAGGAATAATATTTCCTGCTTTTTCGGCTAACACACGCATGGAGTCGGCTGCACCTTTTCTTATTCTTGTCTGATCAAAATCAATTCCTGAACTTCTTGTTTCTGCAGTGAATTTTATAAAACGTGGTCCATTGATTTTATAAAGTAATGGATCAACGGCCGCCAGTTCAATGATTGATTTTCCTTCAGGTGTTTCATCCGCCATTGAACTCAACACCGTTGCCCTGATGAATACACTTTTATCAATTCCATCAGCAGGATAAAAATTTGTAGCCTTTCTGTTACCGATTGTAATTGTTCCCGTTTTATCCAACAACAATACATCAATGTCTCCTGCAGTTTCAACAGCCTTACCACTTTTGGTAATTACGTTTGCTCTCAGTGCTCTGTCCATTCCTGCAATACCGATGGCAGATAATAAACCACCGATTGTGGTTGGTATCAGACATACAAACAAAGAAATAAATGCAGCGATCGTGATTGGAGTATTTGCGTAATCGGCAAATGGTTTTAATGTAATTGTTACAATGATAAATACCAATGTGAAGCCCGCGAGTAATATCGTCAATGCAATTTCATTCGGTGTTTTCTGACGGCTTGCGCCTTCCACCAATGCAATCATTTTATCTAAAAAACTTTCGCCCTGTTCTGTAGTAACTTTTACTTTTATCTGATCACTCAGCACTTTTGTTCCACCAGTAACAGAACTTTTATCACCACCGGCTTCGCGAATTACGGGAGCACTTTCGCCCGTGATAGCACTTTCATCAATCGTTGCGAGGCCCTGAATAATTTCGCCGTCGGAAGGAATGATGTCACCGGTTTCACATAAAAAGACATCTCCTTTTTTTAATTGTGAAGAAGGAATGATTTTTATTTCATTCACATACATTTCGCCAACAGGCTGAATCCATTTCGCGGGCGTTTCTTCTCTTGTTTTGCGCAAACTATTGGCCTGCGCTTTCCCTCTTGCTTCTGCAATTGCTTCTGCAAAATTTGCAAACAGCAATGTGATCAGCAACACGGCAGTGATGATAATATTATAAGCAAGATGTCCCTGACTTTTTTCGCCGGTTGCGATCCACATACAAACGCCGGTCATAACCAAAGTGCCGATCCAAACAGTGAACATTACCGGGTTACGAAACATTTTTGCAGGACTGAGTTTTACAAAAGATTCTTTTAAAGCTTCAACCGCCAGTTCTTTTTGAAAAAGCGAATTTTTCTTTTTTTCCATTTGAATAAGCATTAACGAAGTGAAAAATATTCTGAGATAGGTCCAAGCGCCAGCGCCGGGAAAAATGATAAAGCAGCGACAATAATGATGACTGCAAAAACAATCAATCCAAAAGTTCCGGTATCCGTTTTTAATGTGCCTGCACTTTCTGGAATGAATTTTTTACTGGCCAGACTACCGGCAATGGCGACTGGTCCAATGATGGGAAGATATCTACCCAGCAACATCACGATGCCGCATGAAATATTCCAGAACGGCGTATTATCTCCAAGACCTTCAAAGCCGCTGCCGTTGTTGGCGCTGGAAGAAGTAAACTCATACAGCATTTCACTGAAACCATGTGAACCTGGATTATTCAGCCATGCTGCATAGCCTTCCGGATTGTGTGCATACAAATGGCTTGCTATTGCTGTTCCTGCAAGGATGAGCAACGGATGCAGCAACGCGATGATCATTGCAATTTTCATTTCTCTCGCTTCAATTTTTTTACCTAGAAATTCAGGCGTGCGGCCAACCATCAATCCGCTGATGAAAACTGCAAGAATGATGAAGATGAAAAAATTTAAAAAGCCAACACCAACACCACCATAAAATGCGTTGATCATCATACCAAGCATTGCAAACATGCCTGTCGCGGGCGTCATGCTATCATGCATTGCATTCACAGAACCATTGCTGGTAACCGTTGTATTGATGGCCCAATAAGCAGAAGCAGGCGAACCAAAGCGTACCTCCTTGCCTTCCATGCTGCCCATGTTTTGTTGTATTCCCATTTTGGCGATAGCCGGATTGCCATTCATTTCGCTGATCACTGAAGGAATGAGTAGTAAAATAAATCCGATCGTCATCACGCCGAAAATTGTCCACGCCAGTTTTTTTCTTTTTAAAACATAACCCAATGCAAAAATCATCGCGATCGGAATCAGCATGATGGAAACTGTTTCAATAATATTGGTAAAGTAATTCGGGTTCTCAAAAGGATGTGCCGAATTAGGTCCGAAGAAACCACCACCATTGGTGCCCAGTTGTTTGATAGCAACAAAAGCAGCAACCGGTCCGCGGCTTACCTGAACGGTATCGCCCTGCAGACTGATCATCGTGTCCTTTCCCTGCATTGTCATTGGTGTTCCATTAAATAACAATACAATTGCAACTATCAATGAAAGCGGAAATAAAATTCTTGTACAGGATCTTACAAAAAGAAAATAAAAGTTGCCGAGTTGAACAGTTGCTTTTGCTTTCATTGCAAAAAATACAACCGCACAGATTGCAATGCCACAACCGGCGCTGATGAATTGCCAGAGCATCAATACCAATTGCCCGAGATAAGACAAACCTGTTTCGCCGGAGTAATGCTGAAGATTGGTATTGGTAATAAAACTCACCGCGGTATTGAATGCAAGATCGCCACTCATTGATGGATTGCCATCAGGATTGAGCGGCAGCCAATGCATATTGGTCAGCACAAACATAGAAATGATAAACCACAAAACGTTAATGGTAAGCAGTGCCAGCAGATGTTGTTTCCAGTTCATCTCTTTTGTAGAATCGATGCCACTGAATTTGAAAAACAATTTATCTATCGGATTGAAAATTTTATCCAGCCATGTTTTTTCATTGGTAAAAATCTTTGCGATGTATTTGCCCAAAGGAATAGCGAGCAGCAATACAAGTGCATACATCAAAATGATTCCGAGGATCTCTGTGTTCATAATTGGTATTCTTTTAAATAAAAAAAAGTGATGGCTTGTGACGTTAAAACTTTTCCGGTTTCAACAGCACATAACACATGTAGGCAAAAACCCCGATTGAAATGATGAATAGAATTGTCATGATTAGATTTTTTCAAAAAAGCGAATGGCTCCGTAAAACAATGCGAACAATGCAATGCCTGACAAAGTGAGAATAATGAGCATCATCTTTTATTTTTGGTGATTGAATGCTGCAGGATGTTCAAGTATTGATCCACATGAAATGTAAAAGAGTCAAACCTTTGCTGACAAAGGATATCGTGAAAATGTTCAGAATTATTCTAAACGAAAAACCCTTTCAAAATGAAAGGGTTGAATAGCGTAATGATAGTCCGGTGATAATCGTCAGGCCACTTTTTTTAAACTTCAAATATTGAAAGCTTCGAGTGGCCAGACGAATACTGTCAAACAGCGTCGCAGCCGTTAATAAGTTTAACTGATTTTATCTTCTTCCAATTTTGCGATAAGCCAAAACGATAATC
>JBDUCW010000029.1:0-42866 GCA_040003235.1 Ferruginibacter sp.
CAGTATGTAAATCCCCGCAATACCAAAAAGATCCGCAGCCAGGTAGAGATCTATAATTATTTACATCGGAAAAATTAATGGTTGTGAGTTGACGGGGTTGATATAGTTAACAAGGTTAAAAGATCCACCTTTCTTAACTATATCAACTTTATAAACTTCCAAACCTTCTATCGTCAAATTATCCACATACCCACCACAACTGTTGTTAGTTGCCGGTTACCACACATGCGGCGTTATCTTTGCGTATGAGATTGTGTTTTGTGCGGACTGCTAAGTGCTGAGTTTTTATAAAAGGCGTTTTACTCTTCTGCATACAACAGTTCATTACACACAACACTCAAAACTCATCACTTAACACAACAATTGAAACTCGCGGCAATCGATATCGGAAGTAATGCGGCCAGGTTACTGATCAGTGATGTGACCCAGGAAAAAGGCACTACGATTTTTTCAAAACTCAACCTCGTGAGGGTGCCATTGCGACTGGGTTTTGACGTATTTGAAAATGGATCCATCTCCAAACAAAAGACCGGTATGATACTGCAGACCATGAAAGCATACCGGCATTTGCTGAATGCTTACCAGGTGACTCACGTAATTGCCTGTGCCACCAGTGCCATGCGTGATGCAAAGAACTCAGGCGATATTATCCGTAAAGTAAAACTGGAAACTGGTATTGAAATAGAAATCATCAGCGGCGATAAAGAAGCCAACCTGGTGTATGAAAATCATGTGGCGGAAAATATGGACAAGGACCATAGTTATTTATACATTGATGTGGGTGGCGGCAGTACAGAACTTTCTTTTTTCAACAATGGCATCCTCACTTATAAAAAATCATTCAACATCGGTACCATCCGTTTATTGAAACAGATGGTGAAAGACAAAGAATGGGAAGAGATGAAAGAGGCGCTGCGCATCGTTACAAAAAATCAGAAGGAAGTTGTTGCGATCGGAAGCGGCGGCAATATCAATAAAATATTTTCACTGAGCAAACGCAAGGAAGGCAAACCACTTACTGCAGACATGCTCAAAGATTATTATAAAGAACTCAGCAGTTTGTCTACAGCCGAAAGGATGCGGATGTACAGTTTGCGTGAAGACCGCGCCGATGTAATCGTTCCGGCATTACAGATCTACACCAATGCAATGCGCTGGGCCAATGCCGTGGAAATATATGTTCCCAAGATCGGCCTCGTGGATGGATTGATACGGCATTTATGGGAAGAAGTGAAAAAATAATCTGCGTTGATAATTTGTCTTAAATGTTTTTTACATCAATTGATATTGAGAACAATGGCTAACTGAGTTTTATCTTTCATTCTGTTTTTCATAAGCAATTATTAATTTATGCATTGTGTGAACTGTAAAAAATAAAGCTTATAATATTTTTTTAAAGGAAAAAGCAGAAATTTAAATACATTTTTTTAATCGATTAAATAATGTAACTCTCCACTAAACAAAAATGCGAACCCATCTGTATACCATTTTGTATCAACATCTAGTTGAAAACTTTTCAGTTCTTGAATATCGGTCACTAGCTTTTCAAAATTTGTATTTAGTAAGTCTTGTGAAGCAGTTTTAATTTTTAACCGAATTTCTTCAGTAATATCATTTCTTACAAAATAATCTACGACTGAATTTTCTTCGAGAATTAAAGAAAATAGTTGGTATTGATCGGAAACATTTGGATTTTTTTTTATCAAACGAATAGATTTATTGAGTGCCCAGAAATATCTTCTGAAATAATTAGAAGGAAAATCATTTCTGAGTGAGGCCCTTTCTCGATAAGATCTTGCTAAGTAGTAATAAGGAATTGCACTCATACTATCTTTAATGATTTTTTGCTCTAAATATAAAATGCTACTGTCATATTTTTTCTGAATATAATAAAGGTATCCCATGTTAGGATTGTCTGAACGTGTAGTTAAGTTACTACTCATTTGTTGAAGTTGTACAATAAGCTTTTTCCTGTCCAGATATTTATCATTGCGTGGATCTAATGAAATGGACAGATTAATATATTTTAAAGAATTGCTATAATCCTTCCATTGAAAGAAACAAAGCGAGAGATAGTAATTTGCGATGCCCGTTGCATTAAAAGAAAGTGATTTTTTGAAGAAATTTACTGCTTTTTCATAATTATTTTGTTTGTAATATGCCAGCCCTCCAACAAAGTAAACTATGTAATCATATTTTTCTTGACCTTTTCCTTGGCGGATATCTTCTATAGAATTAATATCTACATATTTTTCATCTAAAGCTATGTTCGCAATTCCAATGTCATAGCTTTTATCAAGAACAAAATTGAAATTGATTTGATTAGTAGAATACGATTCCCCTTTTTGGATGTAGTTACCATATATCAAAAAATCACAATTATTTATAGCTTGGTAATATTTTGCACTGTCGACATTGACCTGATAATTTGAACAGTATTTAATTTCGATATTGGGTAACTCTACTTCTTTTATTGTTGCATATCTATTCTTTAAAATTTTCCCAATAGGCATTTTATTGTATTCTGGATACTTTGTTATGAGTAATTTAAACGTATATCCTGTATCATTTTTAAATGCTGGCCGATCACATTTATCTTCAGAATAAGTTACACTGTCACTATTTCGAAATGTATTTTGGCTATTTGATGGGCTTGAGGGCGTCACGTCAGAACACGTTTTAAATCCAATTATGCCGAGAACTGCCAAGATTATTGTAATATAGGGAACATATTTAATCCGAAATACTTCTTCTTTATTTTCAAGTATATATTTTTTCCCATTCTCCGAAATTTCAAAATTTAATATCCCAGATTTCGATAAAATAAGAACCAACCCTTCACTCTTACATTGTTTTATGATACTATCGGTTTTACCTTTACTTACACCTAGTTCTTTTTGAATTATTAATTTGTCCCAATGGAATATACCCTTGTCATTACCACTCTTAATAAATTTTAAAAACCTTAAAATATGATTTGGCATTCGTTTGATTTATTAAAGCATTCTCACAAGTTAAGAAGAAAATAGGCATATGTTAAGTGATTTGCTGGCTACTTGCCAACAATTGTATTCCTTATAACTTCCCTACCTTTACTCCCCAATTTTCAACACATGTCAACAGCCATTAAAGAAGTAAAGAAAGTCACGACCAACACTTTGCAGAAAATGAAAGCGGCAGGCGAAAAGATCAGCATGATCACCGCCTACGATTATTCTTTTGCATCCATCTTTGATGCAGCCGGTATTGATATCATTCTTGTGGGAGACAGTGCCAGCAACGTTATGGCAGGACATACCACTACCCTTCCCATCACGCTCGATCAAATGATCTATCATGCACAAAGCGTGGTACGTGCAAGGGAACGTGCATTGATCGTGGTGGATATTCCTTTCGGTTATTATCAATCCAATTCTGATATTGCCCTCGCTTCCGCCATACGCATCATGAAAGAAAGTGGTGGCCATACCGTAAAACTGGAAGGCGGTGAAGAAGTGATCGACTCCGTAAAAAAAATTGTGAGCGCAGGTATTCCGGTTATGGGGCACCTTGGTTTAACACCACAATCCATTAATAAATTCGGAACCTATGTAGTGCGTGCAACAGAAGAACCGGAAGCAGATAAATTACGCAGAGATGCATTGCTGTTGCAGGAAGCCGGTTGCTTTGCCATCGTACTCGAAAAAATTCCTGCGGCACTGGCCAAAGAAGTCAGTGAAAGTTTAAGCATTCCCACAATCGGAATTGGCGCGGGCCAGCATTGCGACGGACAGGTATTGGTAATGCATGATATGCTGGGCATCAACACAGAATTCAAACCAAGATTTTTAAGGCAATACTTAAACCTGAACGAACAGATCACCGGCGCGGTAAAACAATATATTGCTGATATTAAGCGTAAGGATTTTCCGAATGAGCAGGAACAATACTAATGGATAATGGATAATTGATAATTGATAATTGATAATTTTTTCAATTCGCAATTTTATTCAGGTGACAGATCAGTTTTTATTTTTTGACACAATATTTTCAAAAGCATTGGCTTAAAGGTTTTTTTACATATTGAAGTTTTGTGGGAAGGCTCATCCTGTTTCTGTTTCAATCTTGAGATCATTTTCTTTTAAATGAAAACAACATGACTTACTGAATTCTCTGATGTAAAAAAAACTCAACACACAACACTTAACACTCAACACAATAAAATGGATTTTTTAAAAGACTTAGGCATTCAGAAAACAAACAGCGGCGTTTCTACCGGTAACGAATGGCTGGCTGCAACAGGAACAGCAATTGATTCTTATACGCCGGTTGACGGGAAATTGATTGCTTCTGTAAATTCAGCTGATAAAAATAATTATGAAGCTGTTATTGCCAAAGCGCAGGAAGCTTTTATGGAATGGAGAACATGGCCTGCTCCTAAACGCGGAGAAATTGTAAGACAGATCGGTGAAGAACTCCGCGCTAAAAAAGAACCACTCGGGAAATTAGTGAGTTATGAAATGGGCAAGAGCTTACAGGAAGGGCTGGGTGAAGTGCAGGAGATGATCGATATCTGTGATTTTGCAGTAGGCTTGTCAAGACAGTTGCACGGATTAACGATGCACAGCGAACGTCCCGGTCATAGAATGTATGAACAATATCATCCGCTCGGAATTGTCGGCGTAATTTCCGCATTTAACTTCCCTGTTGCGGTATGGAGCTGGAATAGTATGCTGTCCTGGGTTTGCGGTGATGTCTGCATCTGGAAGCCAAGTGAAAAAACACCGTTGTGCGCAGTTGCCTGTCAAAAGATCACTGCAAAAATATTTGCAAAAAACCATGTACCGGAAGGCGTTAGTTGCCTGCTGGTGGGTGAACGGGAAGCCGGAGAATGGATGAGCAATGATACCCGCATTCCGTTGATCTCTGCAACCGGAAGTACGAGAATGGGTAAAGCGGTTGGTGCAGCAGTTGGCGCAAGATTAGGAAAAAATTTACTGGAACTTGGTGGCAATAATGCGATTATTATTTCCAAAGATGCAGACCTTGATATGTCTTTGATCGGTGCCGTGTTTGGTGCAGTAGGAACCGCAGGACAAAGATGTACTTCTACCAGAAGGCTTATTATTCATGAAGATGTTTATGATGCCTTTAAACAGAAATTAATAAAAGCATACGGACAGTTGAAGATTGGTGATCCACTTGATACCAATAATCATGTAGGTCCATTGATCGATAAAGATGCCGTGACCATGTATTTATCATCCATAGAAAAATGCAAAACCGCAGGTGGAAATTTTGTTGTAGAAGGGAAAGCATTAAGCGGTGCAGGATATGAAAGCGGTTGTTATGTTCAGCCCTGTATTGCAGAAGCCGACAACAGTTTTGAAATTGTACAGCACGAAACCTTCGCTCCTATTTTGTACCTGATGAAATATAAAAAAATAGAAGAAGCTGTTGCAATGCAGAACGGCGTACCGCAGGGATTATCATCGGCCATCATGACATTGAACTTACGCGAAGCAGAACAATTCCTTTCTTTTTCAGGAAGCGATTGCGGCATTGCCAATGTAAATATCGGCACCAGCGGTGCGGAGATCGGCGGAGCATTTGGCGGTGAAAAAGAAACCGGTGGTGGTCGTGAAAGCGGCAGTGACGCCTGGAAAGTATACATGCGCAGGCAAACCAATACCATTAATTATTCTGATAAACTGCCATTGGCGCAGGGAATTAAGTTTGATTTTTAATGCTGCTGAATTTATTCAATGTTAATGCTCAACCATTTTAAAAAATCATACTTCATTTAAAACTGAAAATAAATAAATGAGCTGCTGCTTTCCTGGCTAAGGATCAGTAACAGCAACAATACAGACCAGATCATTCCGAGCAACCACCACGGTAATTTTTCCGCAACGATCAATACACGTGTATTGCGCATCAGCCAATGAAATATGATCACGAAAAATATGATCACCCCGATCTTAATTATGTTGATGGTTTTCAATAAAACGGCGCCGTTAGGTACATGCGAAAACATAGAGGTCAGCATCTGCCATGCAGATGTAAAATCAGGCGACCGGAAAAAGACCCAGGTAACATTGATGAGAAAAAAGGTAAACAGTGCCAGCATAAAATTGCCCAGTGTTTTATTTTTAGGCGTTTGAATTCCTAGATGTCCAGTCATTACAGTTCCATCCGCAGTAATCATACCGGTACGCACTTTCCTGAAATCCAGTATCATTTTTTCTACCCATAAATAAAAGCCATGCAATGCGCCCCATACAACGAAGGTCCAGTTGGCGCCATGCCACAATCCGCCCAATAACATCGTCAGCATTAAATTAATATAGGTCCTGAATTTTCCTTTGCGGTTACCCCCAAGCGGTATGTATAAATAATCTCTTAACCAGGCCGACAATGTTATATGCCATCTTCTCCAGAAATCCGAAAAACCAATGGCTGCATATGGATATAAAAAATTCTGCGGCAAAACAAATCCGAGACATAAAGCGACACCGACTGCACAGGAAGAGTAACCTGCAAAATCAAAAAATATCTGGCCCGAAAATGCCAGTACACCCGACCATGCATCGAGCGTGCTCACCATTTTGTGCGCATTGAAAACTTCGTTTGCTGACGCAGATAACATGCTGTCTGCCAGAACCACTTTCATAAACAAGCCCAGCGTTATTAAAAGCAGGCCCTGCATCAGCTGCTGCCGGTTGGCTGTACGCGCAGTTTCAAATTGCGGAACCAGTTGCGGAGGACGTACGATCGGACCTGCAACCAGGTGCGGAAAAAAAGTGACAAACAATGAAAAGTCGAGCAGTGATTTGACAGGCTCGCTTTTTCTTTTATACATATCGATCGTATAACAAAGCGTTGTAAAAGTGTAAAAAGAAATTCCAGCAGGCAAAATAATATTGGGTTTAGCCGGATGATAATTCATACCCAATGCATTCACGAGGTGCGTAAAATTCTCCAGTAAAAAACCACCATACTTAAAAAAACAAAGCATCCCGAGATTACCGATCAGGCTGACCACGAGCAGCAATTTTTTCTTGTGTTTATTTTCCTGTGTAAACAAAGCCTTGCCCACAAAATAATCTACGATGGTAGACAACCACAATAATAAAATGAAAGGTGGATTCCAGGCTGCATAAAAAATATAACTCGCCAGCAGGAGATTTATCTTTTTTACTTTCCATGGAAATGGCAGATTGTGTAAAAACAACATCAGCAGGAAAAAAACGATAAATGTATAAGAGTTGAAAACCATAATATCAATATTAGCAGTTGAGTATTTTAATTACCGGAAGGTTTGTGTGGAAATATCCATCCCTTTTCTTTTTGCAGAATATCGACCAGCGTTGTTGTATAAATAACAGCATCTGCCACTGTTAAATGAGAGAACTCTGGACATTGCAAATGTGCGATGGCAGGATAATCTTCAAAATAAACTCCGGGGCAATTGGTAACAGACAGCAACCGGTCCCAATACTGCGCTCTCGGAAAACCCATTTTTTCTCCCATTAAAAAAGGACCGCTGGATGGCGTACGCGTAAATAAAACCTGGCCGCCTCTTGCTTTTATTTTATCGATATCAGTTTTAACGGTGGCAAAAAGTGAATCCAGTGCAGCACCATGCATTGGCGGACCTGTACTGAGTTTCCGGAGAAAACCCCAAACGCCTTTTACCTGGTTTTGAAGATTGGTATCCGCAACAAATCTATCGGTCATAAAACATTGCCGTTCTGATGTTACTCTCGTGAATTCTAAAGGAAAATCCGGAAATACAAATACAGCAGGCCGGTCACGAACTTTAATTTTATGAAGCAGGCTATTGAGCGAAAAATAATCTTTATCAAGAAACACCAGTTTCGATTCAAGCACATGCCCTACTTTGGTACTGAACCATTGCGCCGGCGTTCTTTTTTTATACCAGTCAACATTTTCGGTAGGTGTTTTAAGATTGGGCATATCAGTAGAAAAAAATAATATTTCTGTTACATCAATAATAAGTTTGCCTGAAAAATTTTTATCGTTCGCCAGGTTGTCCAACACAGGTAGTGGTGAACTTCCCACACTCGCCAATTGCACGGGCTGATCGCCGGTCAGCTTTTTCCAGGTATCAATGTCTACATCATATTTAATGCGGGATGAACCGATCATCACAGTTGCTTTGTCTGAAGGCTGATAGACCAGGTCCCTTTTATCAGACCATAAACTTTCATCATCATCATAAGAAATTTTATAGCCGCTGCTGCGCAGATACATTTCCCATCCCGCCAGGCAAAGCGTGACAACGATCAATGTAAATACGCCGGCCTTTGTCAAAGAAGAATTGTTCATTGAATAAAAATTAATAAAGAATATGTAAAAAGAAAATTAAGCGGTGTTAGTTGCCGGTCAGGTTGTTAAGCAGGTTGGTAAAACTGCCTGGTCTTAAAGATATATATTAAAATTTATAATTCATAATTTCCCATAAAAAAATTCTGCATGCCCGCTGACATGCAGAATTATTAAAAATAAAAGCGGACAAAATCTGCTTTTATGAAAATCATTTTTAAAGAAAGAAAAATAAAACAGTTTTTATCTTATGCCTGTTCCAGTTTTTTGATATCCAGTTTTTTCATTTCCATGATCACGGGCATCATGCGCTTCATCTTTTCAGGATCTGACATCAGTTTACCGATGATGGCCGGAATGATCTGCCAGGAAACACCGAACTTATCTTTGAGCCAGCCGCACATACTTTCCTGGCCGCCGTCAGCAGTAAGTTTTTCCCAGTAATAATCGATCTCATCCTGCGTATCACAATTAACCACAAATGAAACGGCTTCATCAAACTTAAATTGGGGGCCGCCGTTTAGACCCATAAACTTCGCCCCGTTTACTTCAAATGTTACCACCATGGGTGTATCATCGATGATCTTTGAATTTTTGAATACGCTGCAATAGAATGTAGCTGCGGCTTTGGCGTTACCGTCAAACCACAGACATGGATAGATTTGATTGTTCATCGTCTTAATTTTTAACTACTAAGGTATTGAATTGTTTTATTGATGCATTGATATATTGCTGTATTGCTGCAATGATATCAGTCAAAAAACCATTTAACCATATAACAATTTAGTTGTGAAGACAGCCGGTAAATCTCTACAGAATTATTAGCAAAATACTTTCCCGGCATTATAATCTTACCTGCGTTCTTTTGACCATTTCATTTTTCCAGGAAACAAAATCACCTGTGATGATATGTTTTCTTGCTTCGGTAACCAGCCATAAATAAAAAGCAAGGTTATGAATGCTGGCAATCTGCATGGCCAGGATTTCTTTTGCCTTAAACAGGTGCCGCATATAAGCTTTACTGTAATAATTACTTACCATGCAATCAATTCCATCATCGATCACAGAAAAATCTTTTTCCCATTTTTTATTGTCCATGTTGATAACGCCCTTGCTTGTAAACAACATTGCATTGCGGCCATTGCGGGTGGGCATTACACAATCAAACATATCTACACCCAATGCAATGCCTTCCAGGATATTCCACGGCGTACCAACACCCATTAAATAACGTGGCTTTGCAGCGGGAAGAATATCACAACACAATTCAGTAAACTCATACATTTCTTCGGTTGTTTCACCAACACTCAATCCACCGATTGCATTGCCCACAGCATTTTGTGATGCAATGAATTCAGAGGAGGCCGTGCGCAGATCTTTATAAGTACTGCCCTGCACGATCGGAAAAAGATTTTGTGTATACCCATATTTATCCGGTGTTTCATTGAAACATTTGATACAGCGCTCAAGCCAGCGATGTGTCAACTCCATGCTATCCTTCGCATATTTATAATCACTTGGATTGGGTGGACATTCATCAAACGCCATGATGATATCGCCGCCGATGGAACGTTGTATGTCCATTACTTTTTCCGGCGAGAATAAATGTTTGCTGCCATCAATATGTGATTGAAAAGTAACACCTTCTTCTTTTATTTTTCTTGTACCTGCCAATGAAAAGACCTGGTATCCGCCGCTGTCGGTCAGTATGGGTTTATGCCATCCAATAAATTGATGCAACCCACCGGCAGCTTCAAGTACTTCCAGTGAAGGCCGGAGATATAAATGATACGTGTTCCCTAAAATGATCTGTGCTTTTACATCCTGCAGCAATTGCTGTTGGGTAACGGCTTTCACGCTTCCAACGGTTCCTACGGGCATAAAAATCGGAGTAAGAATTTCTCCATGATCCGTAGTAATTTTTCCCACACGGGCCTTGCTTTGTGAATCAGTTTTTTCGAGTTCAAATTGTAATGACGCCATTGGCGCAAAAATAGTTAGTTTAGAATTAAGAGTTATGAATTATGAGTTGGGGGTTTGTGGTTTGTGGTTTTGTCATGCCATATCAATATGCTCCTTCTTGCGCCTTTGCCCCTTTCCGTCTTTGCGTAAACTTATAACTCACAACTTATAACCTACAACGTAAAACGTACAACTTCTTCTTATTTTTGCATTATGAATTTTACCCACTGGCAAAACTGGCTGTTTGTTGGCTTTTGTGTGATGACGCTGGTACAGGTTTTTTATTACCTGTTCTTTTTTTTAAGATTGGCAGTTTATAAACCGGCTGCCAAAACTGTTTCGCAAACCCATCCTGTTTCTGTGATTATCTGCGCAAGAGATGAAGCCGCCAATCTTGCAAAAAATCTTCCCGGTTCATTGGTACAGGAATATCCGACCACGCATGAAATAATTGTGGTGGATGATAATTCTTTTGACGACACAAAATATTTACTGGAAGAACTGAATAAAGAATTCCGGCAGATGCATGTAATAGAACTGAAACAGGAAGCCATGGGAATTCCGGGAAAAAAATTTCCGTTGAGTATGGGAATCAAATCAGCGAAATATGAAATTGTATTATTAACGGATGCCGATTGTGTTCCGGCAACAGAACATTGGATCGACACGATGCAGCAGGCTTATGATGATCATACGGAAATAGTTTTGGGTTACGGTCCTTTTCATAAAAGGAAAGGCTTACTGAATAAACTTATCCGCTGGGAAACTTTTCATACGGCTGTTCAATATCTATCGTATTCACTGGCTGGATTTACTTATATGGGTGTGGGCAGAAACCTGAGTTATAAAAAAACGGTCTTCTTCCGGCACAAAGGTTTTTCATCGCACAATCATGTGCTCAGTGGTGATGATGACCTGTTCATTAACATGGCTTCTACAAAAGACAATACGAGGATCTGCATTGATAAGGAATCATTTACCTTGAGTGAACCGGCCAGGACCTGGCAACAGTGGGCCAAACAGAAACGCAGGCATTACAGCACGGGAAAATATTACAAACCTGTCCATAAATTTTTACTGGGATTGTATTCTTTCAGTCATTTTATTTTTTATCCTTTGCTCATCAGCAGTTTATTGTTTTTTAAAATACCCGGACCAATAACGGGCTGGGAACTGGTGCTGATGGTATTCGGATTGAGATTGATCGTACAGGGCATTATTTATTTTTCCTGTCTGAAAAAACTGGGAGAAAAAGACCTGTTCGGATTTTTTCTTTTCTTCGATATCTGGATGTTCTTTTATTATTTAATATTTTCTGTATCGCTGATCCGGAAACAAAGGCCTTCCTGGAAATGATTAATGATAAATAATGAATGATTAGTAATCCCTTCACTTCGAAATGCTGTATAAATATTTAAACACGATAACAATCTGAAAAAATTATTAATTATTAATCCTTAATTATTAATTAGAGTAAATGCAGATTATAAACAAATACTTCAACGATTTCACGACAAAGCAGCAGCAACAGTTTGCTATGCTGAAAGATCTGTATACTGAATGGAATGAAAAGATCAATGTCATCAGCCGGAAGGATATGGATCATTTTTACGAACATCATGTACTGCACTCGCTGGCCATTGCAACGCGTTTTGAATTTACTGATAAGATGCAGGTTATGGATCTTGGCTGTGGTGGCGGATTTCCGGGCATACCGCTCGCAATTTTTTTTCCTGGAACAGAATTTCACCTGGTAGACAGCATCAATAAAAAATTAAAGGTCGTTGCTGAAATTGCAGCCGCCGCCGGTTTAAAGAATGTCAGTACACAACATACAAGGGCCGAAGACATCAAAGACCGCAAATTTGATGTGGTGGTATCAAGAGCGGTGGCACCATTAAAGGATCTGTGGTTCTGGAGCAGGCCCTTATTAAAAAAATCTGCCGATAATAAAAAGCCCAAAGGACTGATCTGCCTGAAGGGCGGCGACCTTTCACAGGAGATCATTGAAAGCCGTGCAAAGCCTTTCATATGGGAAATAGAAAAGATATTTGATGAAGAATTTTTTAAAGAGAAATATTTACTTCACATTACGTAGAAAATTAAAAAGTAAAAATTAAAAAAAATCAGGTCGACGAGACATTCCTTGACGAAAAGCTTCCCGAAGTATCATTTTTTACTTTTTAATTTTTACTTTTAATTCCTTGTGTTTAGCGGTATAAAATAAAATTACCACTTTAGGGTATTTGTCAGCCCAGTAATTTAATTCAACTTTGCAATATGGATATAGCAGTAGCGATAGTAGAAGACAACAATGATATCCGGCAGGCATTGGAGCAGATCATTGATATGACCGAAGGATATACACTGGCCGGAAGTTGCACCAGCGGTGAGGAAGCCATGGTAAGATTACCCGATATGCATGCCAATGTGGTGCTGATGGACATCAATCTTGGTGGCATGACCGGCATTGAAGTAGTTAAAAAACTGAAACCTTTATATCCCGAAATTCTGTTCATGATGTGTACCATTTATGAAGAAGATGAACAGATCTTTGAAGCGCTCAGTGCCGGAGCCAATGGATATATTCTTAAAAAAACGGCGCCCGATAAATTACTCGAAGCAATTAAAGAATTATATGGCGGCGGCAGCCCGATGAGCAGCCAGATCGCACGCAAAGTAGTAGCAGCTTTTCAGAATAAACCGGTGATGGATGAATCGCTGAATTTATTGAGCCGGCGCGAAAAAGAAATCCTGGAAATGCTGGCCAAAGGATTACTGTACAAAGAAATTGCTGCCATGCTTTTCATCAGCCAGGAAACAGTGCGCAAACATGTGTACCATATTTATGAGAAGCTGCACGTAAACAACCGTGTAGAAGCAGTGAATAAATTTTACGGAAGATAGCCATGAATTATACGGACCAAGCACCTGAAAAGATCCTCTGTTTGGCAGGGGATTTTTCTTTTACAAACACTAATTAGAACACGAATTGCACTAATTAAAAAATTATCATTAAATACGGATTGGGCTGACCAGAAATTTTATCCGCAACGAAGTCAATGAAAATCTTGAAATAAAAGCATTCGTGTAATTCGTGGCAAAAAATCCGTGTTATAAAAATTTCCAGAACCAGTAATCCTGCTGCGGCGTTTTGCCAATCGGGAAATCGTGCATGTGGCCTGAGTTGACAAATCCATACTTTTCATAAAAACGCTGCGCCCGCAAATTGTGTTCCCATACACCGAGGAATATGGCCTGGTAACTACCCTGCGCTGCATGATCAAAGAACAGTTGCATGAGTTCAAACGCGGGCCCTTTGCCTTTGTATTCTTTTAAAATATAAATACGTTTCAGTTCAAGCGATTTCCATTGCCGCATCAATTCAAAACTTTCATAATCTTCCTTAAAGCGGATATAACCCACCGGCATTCCATTCAGTTCTGCAAAAAAACAATAATCATTTTCATCTGATAACTCTGCCTTCAGCTGTGCTTCATTGAAATACTGTTCCAGGAAGTCCTGCATATCTTCTGCCGTGCAGGTATCAATGAAAGTATCGTAAAAGGTTTGCTTTGCAATCGTTGATAATGCTGCAGCGTCGGCCGGTACAGCGCGTCTCAATATTATATCCATACGCTCAATTACCAGTTTAATTCAATTTGATTGTTCTTTCGGTCAATGTCTGCCATCCTTTTACCGGGATCAATTTCTGCAATTTTCAGATCGGTGAGTTTATGTTTGAAATCCACAATATAATATGGATGCGTCCACTCCCATTCCGGATGAACAATGAATTGCTGATCTTTTGTTTCGGCAGATTTATTTCCAAACATAATATCAAGTGGTATGTTATGCGTTTCAACTGTACCATCTTTAAAAGTAAGTTGCAGATCAATGGGCATCGGCATTTCACCAATGCGTTTCAATCTTATTTTTGATATGCCGTTTTCTTCCCAGAGACTGTCGATTTTATAATCAATCTTTTTACTGGTGTTCACAAAAAAAGTTCTGTACCAATCCAATTGCAGTCCGCTTACATTTTCTGCAACGCGGACAAAATCATTTGCATTCGGATGTTTAAAACGCCATGATTCATAATACTGCAGTAATATTTTATCAAGTACCGGTTCACCGACAATATATCCCAGCTGCGACATGAATACTTCTCCTTTTGAATATGCATTTGTGCTGTAGGCATAATTGGTTGCGTACTGATCGGAATGAGTTGTCAGTGGTTCATCATAAGCACTTCTTGCAAGATTGATATAACTGCGGTAAGCCCCTTCGTAAGGAAACCTTGCCGTATCGCCATCTAAAAACTTCTGCGTGCGGTCATCGGCATAACTGGTGAAACCTTCATCCATCCAGGGATACAGTGATTCATTGGTGCCCATCATTCCCTGGTACCAGCTGTGCATCCATTCATGGATTACAACACCTCTTCCGGCTCCTTTTAATAAAGTGGCCATCGGGTATTCCATTCCGCCATCACCACCCTGTATAAAAGAATATTGTTTGTAAGGATATTTTCCAAAAGTTTTATCCATGAAAGGAAGTGCTTTTGCTGCAAGTTCCAGCACGTCTTCCCATTCGCTTTTATAATTGGCAATGAAATTATTCTCATCGTTATCGTAGTTGCGTTTTTGTCCGGCAGACATCTGACTGAATTGCAAACCCAACTTTTGTTTATCAATTTTATAAAACGCGTGCATCACCATTCCATCTCTTACAAGTTTGCTGTGGTGAATATAATTTGGATCTGCAGCCCAAACAAAATCATGTACGTTGGGCGCAACAAATTTCCAGGTGAGGCGATCTCCTGATCCGTAAGTTACTTTACTGCCGGGCGTTTCATAACCATGCCCGATCTGTTGTGGATTCTGCAAATAACCGCTTGCTGCAATAGTATAAGCCTTATCAATGCTGATGTTCACTTCATAATCTCCCCACACACCATAAAACTCGCGGGCGATATAAGGTGTGGGATGCCAGCCTTCAATATCATACTCACACATTTTTGGATACCACTGGCTCATGCTGTATTTTACGCCTTCCGCATTATCGCGGCCACTACGGCGGATCTGGATAGGAACCTGGGCTTCAAATTCCATTTCAAATATTGCTTTGCCTTTTGCAGGAATGGGTTTGGTAAGGTCAACTTCAAGAATCGTTTCATGATATTTAAATGGTTGGGGCACGCCATTCATTTTTAATGAAATGATCTTCTGATATCCTATTTCTGTTTCAGATAATTTTGATATCCTGTCACGCACACGATTATCCCAATCAGGCCTTGTGCCATTCAGCAATGTCTTGCCCAGTTCACGGCTTCTTACATCCATATTGCTGTTGGGCTGAAATGCATTCCAGTATAAATGATAGAAAACTTTATCCAGTACTTCGGGTGAATTATTACTGTACTCTAATTTTTCTTTCCCTGTAAAACGGTTGGTGCTTGTTTCTACAACAACATCGATGGTGTATTTTACCCGTTGCTGCCAATGATCGGGTTGTGCAAATGAAGCCAAACAAAAACAAAGCGATATGGATACCGCCAATAAGAATTTACGCATGCCTGAAATAATTTAAAAAATATAAATCGCAGTAAGGACTGCATTTTGAAAAACCGCTGGTAAAATTCGGGAAAAGCTTTCAATTAAGATCATAAACTTGATGGAGTAAAATCAGTTTGAATGTTTGATGCTTAGAAGGTTTAGCTAAACTTTCTAAACCTACTGCCGATCAAACTCAGCTTTGCGCCATTTTCAAACTAAAAGTCACGATGATAAACTCAGCCGGCCTTACCACTGCCATTCCTATATCTATAATCAATCGGCCTTCAAGAATATCCTGTGCGGTCATAGTTCTACCAAGGCCAATATTAACATAGAAAGCATCTTCAGGTTTAGCTCCCTGTAAAGCGCCTTGCCGCCAAAGGTTTACCAGAAAATTTTCCAGCATAGCTTTTATGCGCATCCATGTATTGGCATCATTGGGTTCAAATACAAATGCCTGTGTTGCCATCTTACAGGAAACTTCTACCATATTAAAAAAACGGCGGACATTGATATAACGCCAATCATTGTCATTGCCACTCAATGTTCTTGCCCCCCAGATCAACGTGCCTTTGCCAACAAAACTGCGGATAACATTGATTGATTTTCCATTGAGATCGACATTCAATGTTTCCTGCTGTGTATTGATAATTGTTTCTGAAGGACTGCTGATACTGTTTAAACTTATATTGGCCGGGGCTTTCCACACACCTCTTGTTGAATCTACCAATGCATATACGCCGGCAACAGCAGCACATGGCGGTATACGGCTGAATGCTTTTTTCACTGCATCTGAAATGTTTGTTTTGATTGGTTCAATCAGTGTTGCGTAATCAATAGCAGAACTGCCATCATGATTAAAAACATTATCCTGAAAAATATCAGGATCAACATTTACCGGATAAGAAAAATATAACCAGGGAGCATAAGCCGCTGCAAATTTTAAATTATCTCCATTGATATTATTTCTGAATTCATCAACAGTTGCGTTGAATTGATGCAGCATATTTTCTTTCAGATCAAGTAATGCGATCCTGTCCTGGAGCCTGCCGCATTGCGCAACCGCTGCATTTTGCAATGTATAACAATCATTTGCTGCAAGACTGACTGCATCCGGCATGACAATGATCGTGACATCATTTTCTTTTTCAACTGTATTCAATGCAGCAGTTAATGCAGCGGCATTATTCAGTGTGCCGTTTGTAAATGCAGTATTGGTGTAAGATGCTGCAGAAACAATATAACATTTGCTGCCTCCATTATCAAAAAACAAACGGATGGAATGGTAGAGAAAAAAAAGTTTACCGGTAAATAAAATATCGTTCACAGAAAACCCTGTAACTTCATTTAACCGGACCTGGATATCACCTGCCTGATAAATATAAGTGCCGCCAAAATAAGTCTCAAAATCCAGTAATGAGTGGATTATTATTGGTTTCCCTGAAATAACAACTCCATCTTTTTCTGCTTTTTCTGTGTAACCGATAAATGCAGGGATTGCTGTTTCTACCTGTACTACTGATGGTGGAAATTTTGAAATTTCTTCAACATAAGTACCGGGCGTTTTATTAGTAGCCATTCTTTTGGGAGTTTTATTACTTTGAGACCAAATCTAATTGATAATGGATAATGGATAATTGATAATGGATAATTTTTTAAATGCGCTGTAGTCTTCATTTTCTGGAACTGAAGATGTGATTTGTCACTCAATTATAAGAATCAATCTGAAGAAATTTTTAATTATTAATTTTTAATTATCAATTACTAATTATCTACCCCTGCAACAACAATCACAATCTCTCCCTTAACAGTCTTTTCATTAAAGTGATCATGTACTTCTTTTAAAGTGCCGCGTTTATTCTCTTCAAATTTTTTGGTGAGTTCGCGGCTCACAGAACAGGGACGGTCTTCGCCAAAATATTCAATAAAATCCTGCAGGGTTTTTACCAGTCGTACCGGGCTTTCGTAAAAAACCATGGTTCTTTTTTCTGCTGAAAGATTTTTCAGAAAAGTTTGACGGCCTTTTTTCAACGGAAGAAATCCTTCAAAACAAAAGTTGTTGATGGGAAGTCCGCTTACCACCAATGCCGGTACAAATGCAGTTGCGCCGGGCAGGCATTCAACTTTAATATTTTCTTTCACGCAGGCCCTTACCAATAAAAATGCTGGATCACTGATACCCGGTGTGCCCGCATCCGTAAGTAATGCGATCACTTTTCCTCCTGCAAGTTGTTCGGTAAGATGCTGAACGATTTTATGTTCGTTGTGCTGGTGATAAGGCGAGATGGGTTTTTGTATCTGGTAATGATTAAGCAGGACGGATGAGGTACGTGTATCTTCTGCTAAAATCAGGTCAGCATTTTTCAGGATGTCAATTGCCCGGAAAGTCATGTCGGCAAGATTGCCAATGGGTGTGGGAACAATGTAAAGCATGAGAAGTTGTAGGTTATAAGTTTTAGGCTATAAGAAAAAAAATCGGTACATAGTCCATGGCCGATAGACCATAGGAGGAATGTTCTGTAATGTTCTTTCAAATAAAAAATGTTCGTCCGCCTATTAATCTTTTCTTACTACGGGGCATGGACTATGAACTTCTCAGGCTACAGCAATCTCATAAACTTCCATCACTGGATTGGCCAGCAGTTTTTTTGTGGCTTCATCGGCAAAGGCAATGGCGGCTTCTTTGCTGCCGGCTTCAATCTGTAGGTCAATGTGTTTTCCGATGCGGACATCAGTAATATTTTCAATGCCTAAATTTTTTAAGCCACCTGCTACTGCTTTTCCCTGTGGATCGAGCAGATCTTTGAGTGGCATTATTTTAACCTGTACAGTAAATATCATGATTGTTTTTTGTTAAGCACCAAAGATAAAATAATGTAAGCGATAAAAATTGCGGGTACGGCCAGCCATTTTAAAAATATTACCGCAATGACGGCGATAATGAACAGGATTATTTTGGGAAGATTATTCTTTACTGTAAAGTCGTTGAATTTTAGTGCCATCATGGGCAGACGGCTGATCATGAGTGCACTCAATAAAAGAATGACGCCATACAGGAACCATTTATTGCACAAAAGATTTACAATGGTTTCATTGTCGCTGTTCCAGTAGATCAATGGAAAAGATGCTATTACCAGTCCCGCTGCAGGAATGGGTACACCTTTGAATCCAAAGCTTTGCGAAGTATCAAGATTGAACCTGGCCAATCTGTATGCGCCTGCACAACTGTAAATAAATGCGGGCATCAACCATATTGCAGCAGTTTCCATTCCTTCATTTTCCCTGATAAAACCCATACGCAGAAACTGGTATAATAAAATTCCGGGCGCTACACCAAAACTAACAACGTCTGCAAGAGAATCAAGTTGTTTACCCATTTCAGAAGGAACTTTTAATAATCTTGCGATGAACCCATCGAGAAAATCCACCGCAGAAGCCAGCCCGATAAAAAGCGAAGCCATGTACATTTTTTCAGTAAGCTTGATGAATTGTCCGCCTTCATTATTGTATTCCACATCAATGCCATTCTGCAATGCGTACACAATGGCAATACAACCGAAAAATAAATTAAGCAGTGTGAATATGTTAGGGATCTGTTTTTTCAATGTTGCCTTTTGTTTTAATTAAAAATGAAGAACCTCACCCTCAATCCCTCTCCTAAAAGAGAAGGAAGTTTGTTTTTACAAATATCATGTTCAACCATAAAAGATCGTTTGGGGAACAACTAAATATTTGATTTGAAAAAATTCTTAATTCTTAATTATTAATTTTTAATTCTGTATTATCTAACCTTCATCAGACTTTCAATATCCTCCACAGTGATCGGAATATTTTTCATCAGGTCTTTATTGCCGCTTTTTGTGATCCAGAAATTATTTTCTATGCGTACGCCCATCTGTTCCTGTTCGATATAAATGCCGGGCTCAATCGTGAATACCATACCCGCTTTCACAGGTTCAGTTCTTGTGCCAAGGTCATGCACATCAATACCGAGATGATGTGAAATACCATGGTATAAATATTTACGGTAAGCCCTGTTATCAGCATCTTCGTTTTTAATATCAGTTTTTTTAAGCAAGCCTATTTTCTGAAAAACGACTGTTGCTTCTTCACCTACTTTATCGGTATAATCATTGATCGTGATCCCCGGTTTTAAAATACTTGCCGCATATTGATGTAAATGAAGACATGCATTGTAAACGGTTTTTTGTCTCCGGGTAAATTTACCGCTGACAGGAATGGTCCGTGTAAGATCTGCACAATAATTTCCGTAGCCTGCACCAAAATCCATCAGCAACAATTCACCCGCTTTGCATTCCTGGTTGTTACTGATATAATGCAGTGTTCTGGCTCGGTCTCCGCTGGCGATAATGCTGTGATAGGCCGGACCTTCTGAACGTTGTTTTAAAAACTGGTGATAGATCTCTGCTTCAATTTCATATTCCATTGTTCCGGGTTTTATGAAACCCAACAAATGCCGGAAAGTTTTATCCGTAATATCCATCGCCTTCTGCATCACTTCCACTTCAAGCGGTGTTTTAATGGCGCGCAGGTCTTTTAATAATCTTGCACTACGTTTGTAATGATGCAGTGGATATTTTTCTTTCATCATGGCCGCATAACGGTAATCTCTTACCGGCACATGATTGGCCTTACGGTCATTTTCATTTGTATTCAGATAAATGGTATCAGCCCAATGGATCCATGGCTGCAGCATACCTTCCAACGTATCTAACCAGACAATCGTTTTTATTCCTGAAATGCCGGTTGCTTCGGAAGCCCTCAAACGATGCCCATCCCATTTTTCTTTGAGTTCATTGGGACGAACAAGTACGAGCACTTCCCTGTATTTTGTATCAGGATTGTCAGGATAAAGAATGAGCATACTGTCTTCCTGTTCAATACCGGTGAGCCAGAAAAGATCACTGTTCTGTTTAAAATTATAGAGTTGATCTGCATTCATGGGCAGTTCATCATTGCTGTTGAAGATCGCAATGCTGTTTTTTTCCATCCGCTGGATAAAGCGCTGACGGTTCTGAATGAAAATTTCTGAATTCAGGGGAAGATATTTCATGCATGGATGTTTATACTGCAATATACAGTTAAATCATATATCACCCAGTGAGCTATACAATGTGTAACAATGACACAACAACATAAAAAAAAATGAAGTTCATTCAATCATTGTCAATCAATTTTCAATGGCATTCAATAATATCGCAAACGTTTGCGTAAAATTAAAAGAAGGTTGTTAAACAATCAATTGTATTGAATTTTTCTTCCTTTTTTGAATTTTTTTTAAAAAATGAAGCCATAGCTTTGCCAAACTTAACGATTATTTAAAATCAACGATTGCCCTTATGTCTATTCCAACAATGCTTGCATTCCCGAAAACTGAATTAGAAAAATTGGGTTTAAACGAAGTAGCTGAAGTTCATTATCAGCTGTCGCCTGAAGAACTTACCGAACAAACCCTGGCGCGTAAAGAAGGTGTATTGAATGATACCGGCGCCCTGGTCATCAACACCGGCAAATTTACCGGACGCAGCCCGAAAGATAAATACACAGTAAAAGATGAGATTTCAGCTGACACGGTAAACTGGAACGATTTCAATATCGCCTTTGAGGAAAAGAATTTCTTCCGTTTAAAAGACAAGATGCTGGCATATCTGAAAGGAAAAGAAATCTGGATCCGTGACTGTTTTGCGTGTGCGGATGAAAAATACCGGCTGCACCTTCGGGTGATCAACGAAAATCCATGGAGCAATTTATTTTGCTACAATATGTTCATCCGGCCCGAAGAAAAAGATCTCGATAATTTTAAAGCGCACTGGCATATCATACAGGCGCCCGGCTTTAAGGCTGATCCAGCAACTGACGGCACCCGTGCAGAAAATTTTGCCGTGCTCAGTTTCAAACATAAAACAATTCTGATCGGGGGCACCGGTTATACCGGTGAAATGAAAAAAGGGATTTTCAGTATGCTCAACTATGTATTGCCGCAACGTGCAGACGTACTGAGCATGCATTGTAGTGCCAATATGGGTTGCGATGGTGATACCGCTATTTTCTTTGGATTGAGTGGCACCGGCAAAACAACATTGAGCGCCGATCCCAACCGCAAACTCATTGGTGATGATGAACACGGATGGAATGGAGATGGCGTTTTTAATTTTGAAGGAGGCTGTTATGCCAAAACTATTGATCTGAGCGAAGAAAAGGAACCGGAAATCTTTCATGCCATTAAGCCCGGAGCGCTTGTTGAAAATGTAACTTTTTATGAAGGCACCAATAAAATAGATTTCAGCAGTAAAAAAATTACTGAGAATACAAGGGTCAGTTATCCTTTGGATTTTATCAGCAATGCACTGGAACCATCGATTGGTAAAATACCGAAAAATATATTTCTGTTAACCTGTGATGCGTATGGTGTATTACCTCCCATCAGCAAATTAAGTGCGGGCCAGGCCATGTACCAGTTCATCAGCGGATATACTGCAAAGGTTGCAGGAACAGAAGCTGGTGTTACTGAACCTAAATCAACATTCAGTGCCTGTTTTGGTGCGCCCTTTCTTCCTTTGCATCCGGCAAAATATGCAGAGATGCTGGGCAGAAAAATGAAAGCTGATAATGTAAATGTATGGATGATCAATACCGGCTGGAGCGGTGGCCCTTATGGAACCGGCAGCAGGATGAAACTTTCTTTTACCCGTGCAATGATCACAGCGGTGCTGGAAGGAAAAATGAATGATGCATCTTATGAAGCACATCCCGTTTTCGGAATGATGATGCCCGCAACATGTCCCGGTGTTCCTTCAGAAATACTGAACCCGCGCAATACCTGGGCTGATAAAACAGCTTATGATGTACAGGCTAAAAATTTAGCAGAACAGTTTATTAAAAATTTTGAGAAATATGCCAAAGGTACCGGTGAAGAAATTTTAGCCGCTGCACCTAAAGTATAATGTCAGGCCGTTTGCCAAAATCACCTGCGATTGATTGATCTGACTTAAGCATGAAGGAACGATTGATTGCCAAGCCCCGGAAGTCCGGGGTTTTTTATTGCGATAAATAATATCTGCTCCTTATTTTGTATGAACCTATCAACTCCTTATTTATATTTGTGATCTAAAAAAAAATCATGGCAAGTGTAAGTACGTATCTTAATTTTTCCCGCAATACCGAAGAAGCATTCAATTTTTACAAGACCGTATTCGGCGGTGAATTTAATGGGAATGGTATCTTCAGATTTGGCGATATGCCCGCGGGTGATGGAATGCCGCAGATTCCTGAAGAAGATAAAAAATTGGTGGTGAATGTATCGCTGAACACAATTGGCGGTCATGTGATCATGGGAACGGACGCCCCCGAATCAATGGGTTTTAAAATGAATTTTGGAAATAATATTCATATCAATCTTCAACCGGATAAAAGAACTGAGACCGAAAAACTGTTTGCTGCTTTATCCGATGGCGGAACCGTCAGCATGCCATTGCAGGACATGTTCTGGGGAGATTATTTCGGCAGTTGCACCGATAAATTTGGTGTACAATGGATGTTCAATTGCTCCGAAAAAAAATAATTACTGATGGTTTCAATTATCAGGGCCGCTAAAAACGATGCTGAAATAATCCGGAATGTAGGCATCGTTTCTTTCATAGAATCCCATGGCAGCAGTGCTTCTGCGGCGGATATTCAGAATTATGTAGATGAAAAATTTGAGCTGCAGCGTGTAAAAAATGAATTGAGTGATGCCGGAAATATTTTTCACATCATTTATCATGACAATGAACCCGCGGGTTATTCAAAAATAATCTTCAATGATCCTTACCAGGGAAGTTCCATTCAGAACATAACCAAAATGGAACGTTTATACCTGCTGAAAAGATTTTATGATGCTAAACTCGGATTACAACTGCTGAACTTTAATATTGATCTGTGCAGGCAGCAACAGCAGGCCGGTATGTGGTTAGTTGTATGGACAGGAAACGAAAGAGCAGTAAGATTCTATAAAAAAACCGGATTTGAAACTGTGGCGCATAGTTTTTTCAGAATAAGTGAAACACATTCCAATCCGAATTATGAAATGTTGCTGAAGTTGTAAGTTGAGTAGCAAAAAAACCAGAACGCTGATCATTATGATCTTTACGATTTACGCTGAGCTGACTGCTTTCTAATATCAAAACAAATCATATTGTACTTATTTTACCATGGAAAAAGATGATTGATGATTTGTTTTGATAAAAAAGAAAATCATCATTGATCTATCCAATCTTAAAAATCTGCGTTCCATTTTCGTAAATTCAATAATAATATTTCTAAACCGCAGTTTTAAAATTCAACAACTACTTTATCATCAGGGTTTGATAGTCTGCTGCTTTTGCGGGTACCGCCAACTGTTACATGAATGATGCCCATCTGTTCTTTTTTATAATCGTATAAAAGATTATCAGTAATGCTGATCTTTTTTACAGCAGCAATATTATTTACCTGCCAGTAACTTAAAATACCTTCTTCTTCTTTTTCATAGCCTATAAAAATCATGGCCACATTCTTTCCATCGACATTGATTGAAAGATGTTTTTGTACATAATCGGTTATTAATTTATTGGTTGCTGTTTTATCTTTCGGATTGATCAGGTCAACGGCCGTTTTATAATTCTGCTGCAATGTCTTTTCAAAATCATCTGTAAAAAGTTTGCAACTGATCTCAAGTGTCTTATCCTTTGCATTGTGCTCAATCTCTGTAACACTTAAAAAATAAGGATGTGTTCCGGAATGACCGGTCTCTGAAGGAATTAAAAGTAACAGCAAAAACCATTTATATAATATAGATGCCATTCAGCCCTGCAATTTTAATTATTAATGTTGTTTGAAGATATTTGATTACTCAAAAATAAACCAAAATACTAACGCAGGCTGTTAATGGATGATTTTAGTTTTTATTGCTCATTGGGCTGGCATCATATCATCAGTTGGGATGCGCTGGACCATTTACTGTTTATCCTTGCATTGTGTGCTATTTATTTATTGAACAACTGGAAGCAGGTACTGGTGCTGGTTACCGCATTCACCATCGGTCATTCACTTACGTTGGCATTAAGCGTGTATGATGTGATCAGGGTAAATGCAAGACTGGTAGAATTCCTGATTCCCTGTACCATTATGACAACTGCTGTATTTAATTTTTTTCAAAAAAAATTTGATAGAAAATCTTTGCGGCTGAATTATTTTCTGGCTTTATTTTTTGGTTTGATCCACGGAATGGGTTTCGCCAATACGATCCGTTTCATGCTGGCGAAAGATCAGCATATGGCGATGCCGTTGTTCAGTTTCAACCTGGGACTGGAAGCCGGACAGATCGCAGTAGTGACTGTTATATTATTCATCAGCTATATAACAGTTAATAAGGCAGGCCTGAATAGAAAATGGTGGGTATGGGGTTTATCGGGTATTTCTTTTTTAGTGGCTTTAAAAATGGCAGTAGAAAGATTTAATGGTTAAATTGCTACATTCTAAATAGTTTTATAAGGCCTGAATTTTTTAAGTAATAAACAAAACAATTCAATAATTGAAAATGAAACAACTAACAGCTTTATCAGTTTTACTGTTGATCATGATCTGCAGTCATGCCCAGGATATTAAAAATAATCCAGGCAGCAATCATGGTAACAGGTTTGAACAATTGGGTACCATTCTTCCAACACCCAATGAATACCGCACTGCAAGCGGCGCACCCGGTCCTAAATATTGGCAGCAGCGCTGCGATTATGATATTACCTGCGAACTGGATGAGCCCAATCTCCGGCTCAACGGTAAAGAAACAATTACTTATTATAACAACTCTCCGGACCAACTCACTTATCTATGGATACAGCTGGATGAAAACCAACACAGCACAAAAAATAATTCGGGTTATGAAGCCAGCAGTTTCATGCAGCAACGTTATAATGAATCGTCGTTTGCACCCGGATCAACCGAAGATAAATATGGAGATAAAATAGAAAAAATTACGGATGCTTCCGGCAAGGCTTTGCAATACACGATCAATAAAACGATGATGCGTATTGAACTTCCACAGGTATTAAAACCCGGACAGCAATTTGTTTTTAAGATCGACTGGCATTATTATATTCCGGACAGGATCTCTATGGGTGGCCGTGGTGGTTATGAATATTTTCCGGAAGATGGCAATCATCTTTTTACCATGACACAATGGTATCCGCGGCTTTGCGTCTACAGCGATTTCCAGGGATGGCAGAACCACCAGTTTGCAGGTAGTGGTGAATTTGCTTTGACCTTCGGTAATTTTAAAGTAGCAATGACGGTTCCTGCTGATCATGTGGTAATGGGAACAGGCCAATGCCAGAATTATCCCGCAGTACTTTCTTCCGCATCTTTGCAGAGATGGAACACTGCACAGAACGCAAAAGATGTTACCGAGATCGTTACACTGGATGAAGCAAAAGCAAAAGAAAAAAATAAATCCACTGCAAAAAAAACCTGGATCTTCAAAGCAGAAATGGTTCGTGATTTTGCATGGGGCAGCAGCCGTAAATTTATCTGGGATGCAATGCCTACCACCGTGCAGGGTAAAAAAATTATGTGCATGAGTGCTTATGGAAAAGAAGCTTATAATCTTTACCGCCGGTATAGTACAAAAGCAGTTGCACATACTGTCAAAAGTTATTCAGGCTTCACCATTCCTTTTCCTTATCCCGTAGCTCAAAGTCTTGAAGCAGCCAATGGTATGGAATATCCTATGATCTGTTTCAATAATGGAAGATGCGCTCCTGATGGCACTTACAGCGAAGCTACCAAATACTCTATGCTCAGTGTTGTAATACATGAAGTGGGTCATAATTTTTTCCCTATGATTGTGAACAGTGATGAAAGACAATGGACCTGGATGGATGAAGGATTGAATACTTTCTGCCAGTACCTGACTGAAGAATTGTTTGACAATAAATATCCTACTTCAAGAGGTCCGGCATATAAGATTGTAGATTATATGAAACTTCCGAAAGATCAGCTGGAACCGATCATGACCAACAGCGAGAACATCGCCAACTTCGGGTCTAACGCTTACGGTAAGCCGGCAACCGGTCTGAATATTTTAAGAGAGACCATTATGGGAAGAGATTTATTTGATTACGCTTTTAAAGAGTACGCAAAACGATGGGCCTTTAAACATCCAACACCTGCAGACCTGTTCCGTACAATGGAAGATGCCAGCGGTGAAGACCTGGATTGGTTCTGGCGCGGATGGTTCTATAATACTGATCCCTGCGATATTTCACTGGATACCGTAAAATGGGCCGTGCTTACAACTGAAGGCGGAAATATGGGCAATGGAAATGGTGGAAGAGTTGGTGGCAGAGGACGCAATGGCGGTCAGGGTGGTAATAACGGTGGCAAACAACCCATCGCAGCTCCGCAGTTAAATTCTTTTGACGATATTTCTAAAATACGCAACCGGGAAGATAAAAAAATAGTTTTTGCAACAGATGCTGATCTTTCACTGCGTGATTTTTATTGGCGCTATGCAAGAGGTATGGCTAAAGTGGATACTGCATCGGTTGATATTGTTATGCCCCCGGCCGGAACGGATACGCTCACAGCCGAACAAAAAACAGCTCTCGCCGGAGGTAAAAATATTTATGAACTAACGTTCAGCAATAAGGGTGGCCTGGTGATGCCGATCATCATTGAATGGACTTATAAAGATGGCAGTAAAGAAACAGACCGCATTGCGGTTCAGGTGTGGAGAAAAAATGAGAACCAGGTTACCAAGACATTTATTAAAGACAAAGAGGTTGCTTCCATAAAATTAGATCCGCTCCGCGAGACTTCAGACATTAATGAAAGCAACAATGTATGGCCTGCAATGGCAACCCCTAGTAAGTTCCAGTTGTTCAAAGGCAGGGCAGGACAAGGTCCGCGTGGTGCCGCAACCGGAGGAGTAAATCCGATGCAACGGGAAATCAAGAATTAGGAATCTGTTCATAAACACGATCAATTTTGTAATGACCGGTAAACAGGGTATCAATTTCCTGTTTACCGGTCATTTTCTTTATTTTTGAAACCGGGCTCAATGCTCCTCTTTAAATGTTTATGAAAATAAAAATCCTTCTCCTCTCTTTTCTGATTGCAGGCAATTCATTTGCAGGGACAGTAGATACCGTTTCCATTTTCAGCAACAGTATGCACAAAAAAATAAAAGCGGTTGTCATCAAGCCTTCAACTTATGAAACTAACAAAGAACATTATTCAGTTGTTTATTTATTGCACGGTTTCAGCGGAGATTTTTCTAACTGGATCAAACAGGTTCCTGAGTTGAAAAAATATGCTGATGATTTTAATATACTGATCGTATGTCCGGATGGCGCGTACAGCAGTTGGTATTTTGATAGCCCGGTTGATACTTCTTACAGATATGAAACATATATTGCTTCGGAGGTTATCAGTTTTATTGATAAAATGTATCGTACGGTAGCAGACAGGCAGCACCGTGGCATTACAGGACTCAGCATGGGCGGGCACGGCGCGCTGTTTCTTGCATTGCGGCACCCGGATACTTTTGGTGCAGCAGGCAGTATGAGCGGTGCTGTTGATCTGGAAGAATGTATTGGAAGATTTGATGTGATCTACCGCATTGGTGATACGCTTTCACATAAAAAAGAATGGCATGACCTTTCAGTATTGCATATCGTAGAACATGCGACAGCAACACCCGTAAAAATAATGTTTGATTGCGGAACACAGGATATTTTCATCAAAGGTAATCGCGAGCTTCATCAGAAAATGCTGGAACTGAATATACCACACGATTATATAGAACGCGCCGGCATGCACAATTGGGATTACTGGAAAAATGCTGTTCCTTACGAATTGCTCTTCTTTAAAAAATATTTCAGTAAGAATTAATCTACAGATTTATTATTAAAAAAATCATACAATGCCATTCGTTTCAATTACACGTCTTAAATTAAGATCGATATTTAATTTGCCGGCTTTTCTGTTTACAAACGAAGCCTCCGCTAAAACGCTTGTTAAGACTGATGGTTTTTTATCCGGCAAAGAACTGACCGATAAAAACCTTACTTTCTGGACACTGACCATCTGGGAAAATGACGCAGCCATGAAATCATTCAGAAATTCTGCAGCTCATAAAAAAGCAATGCAGAAATTACCTTTCTGGTGTAGTGAAGGTTCTTATTTTCACTGGATACAGGACGATGAAACGCTTCCACCACTGGCTTTCGCAGCAGAAAGGCTTTTAAAAGAAGGCAAGACTACGAAGGTCAGAAAACCTTCTGCCAATCAGCTGGCAAATAATTTCCCTCCGGTAAAATGGACCAAGCTGGAACGCAGTTTCAAGCCTGCCTCAAAAAATTAATCGCATTTAAAATATTCCTGTTTATCGAACCTCTGATTATATTTAATCTGATAGAAAAAAATCCTGCTGATATTATATATTAGCGTGTAAAATCTTTTTTCAAAAAAATCAGATTGCGTATTGTACTGGGATAAATTATCTTTTCTACAGCTGGATATTATAAAAACGGAAATCAGTTAAACGTTCTTACCAGGTTCAGGCGATTTTTATTTCCGGATTTTGTTATTATCTTACCTGCGGCATTACGCATTACAAAAAATTTTCACCAAAACAACGATCATGATCAGAATTAAATTGCAACACCTGTTGTTGCTTTCACTTTTAGCCCTGAACATATTTACGGTAGCTGCGCAGGAAAACTGGACATCCTGGTCGCACTTCATTTCAACAAAAGGTTATGAAGGCCGGCCATTCCGCATGCAGGCTTCGGTAAAATCAATGGTTCAGGATGACAGCGCTTCGGCGAGACTTTGGGCAAGAGTTGACCTGAAGTCCGGTGGCAGTGGCTTCTTTGAGAATATGTGGAAGAAGCCCATCCGTTCTACAGAATGGAAAACATATACTATTGAGGGGACTATTGATACTGCTGCCACAAGACTGGTAATTGGCGCTTTATGCGAACTGAACGGCAAATTCAGTTTTGATAATTTTAAAGTAGAAGTAGCAGATAATGATAAAAAATGGAAAACCATTTACAGTGCTGATTTTGATAAAGGCCTGGAAGGTTGGTCGCAGGGAATTGGTTTTGGAGAAATAGGTGTGAACAAATCATTTGCAGGCAATGCCGCAATACAAACCGGCAGCAACAAATCTCTTGTTATAACAGGCACTAATGTTCCCAACTACGGTAACGATAAAAAAGTAGGAAAATTTGCCAGCATCAACGGCATTAAGCTCTACTATGAAATTTACGGCCAGGGCCAACCGTTAGTTGTATTGCATGGCAACGGTGGTTCTATTTCAAGTGCTGCCACGCATTACCCTGAACTGATAAAAAAATATAAGGTTATTGCGATAGACAGTCGTGGTCAGGGACAATCTACCGATACTGATCAACCCATGAACTACGATATGATGGCATCAGATGTTAATGCATTGCTGGATCAACTGCATGTTGATTCCGCATTTTTCTGGGGACAGAGCGATGGCGCCATACTGGGACTGTTAATGGCTATGGACTATCCCAAAAAAGTAAAGAGAGTAATTGCATGCGGCGCCAATGTTCAACCGGATAGTTCTGCAGTATATGGCTGGGCTGTAACTGCTGTGAATCGTGTGATCAGTACTTCCAAAGATCCGAAGGAAGTAAAATTGTGGACGATGATGCGGGATTATCCGCATATTCCTTATGAAAAACTGCATACTATTAAGGCACCCGTTTTAATTATGGGCGGTGACAGAGATGTAATCCGGCCTGAACATCTTGTAAAAATGTTTCAGAACATTCCCAACTCACAGTTATGTATACTGCCCGGCACCACACATGGAGAAGCATGGGACAAGAAAGATCAGTTCTTAAAAATACTTTTTGATTTTTTTGACAAACCTTTTACAATGCCTGATACGGCAGATTGGTTCAAAGAATAGTTTCAATACATAAAAAATTTCCTGCCAAGGCTCCGGTAATATCACCGGAGTTTTTTTATTTTAAATATTCAAGAATCCCGTTAACAGGTATTTTTTTATTTAGCAGATGCAGTAGATTTTTCTGCAAGCGGCAATGAGAAACAGAAAGTAGATCCATGATCCACTTCACTGTTTACCCAGATATTGCCATGATGTTTTTTGATGATGCCGATAGAAATGTAAAGCCCGAGCCCCATACCGGGAAAGGTATTGGTGCTGTCATCACTGACACGGAAAAAACGGGTGAAAAGTTTTTCCTGTTTTTCTTTAGGAATACCGATGCCGAAATCCTGAACGCAGCAGATGACCCTGCCATTTTCCTTAATGGTACTGACCAATATTTTTTTTGATTTACCCGAATATTTGATTGCATTGGAAATCAGGTTGGAGACTACCTGGCCGATCCTGTTCCTGTCTCCTTTTACTAAAGCGACTGCCGACAATTTTGATTCGATCTCATGATGCTGCGTCGCAAGCTGCATTTCATAAATGGTCTCCTGCAGTAATTCATTAAAGTCGAACGTAACATTATCATATTGCATCTGGCCCGCATTCAATTTGGTTGCATCCAGTAAATCGGTGATCAGCCTGGTTAGTTTTGTTATCTGGTTATCCATCGTCGTGAGTATGCCTACAACCGGTTGATTATTTTCTTTTTTAAAATTCATCAACAACAACTGAGTAAAACCTTTGAGGGTTGTTACAGGGGTTTTCAATTCATGACTGGCCATGCTGATGAACTCATCTTTTTCTTCAATGGTTTTTTTCTGATGGTCGATATCAGTGCAGATACCAAACCAGGCAATGGTTGCGCCGGCCTTATTTTTAAAAGGCAATGCGTGACCGAAATGCCAGCGATACAATCCATCGGAAGTATTTCTGAGCCGGTATTCTATTCCAAAGCGTTCGCCTTTTTTCAATGAATTATTCCATGAAATCAGCGTAGGTTCCAGATCATCCGGATGCACTATGCTTTCCCAACCCCAGCCTTCCGATTGCGCCTGGCTAAGACCGGAATACTGATACCATTTTTTATTAAAATAATTAATGCCGCCATCCGGTGTTGCAGTCCATACAATTACCGGAATATTATCTGCAAGAAATTTAAAATTTTCACGGCTTTGCAGCAATTCATTGGTTCTCTGATTTACTTTATTCTCGAGTTCATTGTTCAGTCCTTCAGTAATATTTCTGGCTGCAAGCAACTCATCATTTTTTTGCTTCAGTAAATTCTGTATTTCTTTCTGCGCAGAAAGATCTGCAATAATAATACTCAATGCCGTTCCTTCATCAAGCTCAAGTGTTGTTAATGATATCAGGCAGGGAATATTATTTCCGTTTTTATTTGCAAAACTGATCTCACCTTTATTGTCGTGCTCCCAACCCTTGTTCAGCAACAGTTCAAGTTTAGCGCTATCCTCTTTTGATGCAATATCCATAAATCTCAATCCGATCACTTTTGATAATGGCAATGCGATCATATCAGCAAAACGTGAATTGCTGTATAAAATAATCCCTTCCCGGTTAATGGTTACTGCGCCTTCATTCATTTTTTCAATGAATACGCGATAGGTCTGGTCGGCAGATTTAAGTGTATATAACTGATGGCCATTGTCATTTTTAACTATGAGTGCATCGATCTGTCCGGAACGGATTGCTTCTATAGTTTCAGTCGCTTCCTCCAATTTCATGCGGTTTTCCGTCAGTTCTTTTTCAAGTTGTTCATATGTCTTCGCCATTCCCATTTATTAAATGTTATTCAAACCAAACGCTGCCAATATCCTCTCACTGTCAGACATATCGCCAATCAGGCGCCTGACGGGCAAGGGTGAAGATTTGAGCAACATGGGCAGTGCTACCAACTGGGCCTGCTGCGCCATTTCGGGCTGCTGGTATACATCAATTATTTCAAGGGTATAAGATCCGGCAAGATGCGTATCGCAGATCTTTTTTATGTTAGCAATTGCTCTTACAGAATTAGGTGAAGCTCCTGTTACAAAGAGTTTCAGGACATAATTATTATTTATTTTTTCTGTATCAGCGGTAATTTGTTCCTGGTAATTCATATTATTTTTTTACAGGAATAATATTCAGTCCCACCAATACTTTTTCCTTGTTTGAAAGATCGCCTATAATTTTTCGGATCGGTTCCGGCACTTTTTTTACAAGTGTTGGAACTGCAAATATCTGATCGCCTTCTGCCAGTTGTGGTTTTTTTAAAAGATCAATTATCTCAATTTTATATTGGCCTTTGAGATATTCTTCACAGTATTTTTTCAAATTCCGTAATGCAGTTTCAGACTTTTGTGTTTTGCCCGAAACGTATAATTTCAATTCCCAGGTTATAGCAGTCATTTTGTTCTTGGTTTAAGATGATTGGATTTTTTTTCGGTCATATCCCCCTGTCTCAACCTGAGCATTTTGCTTCGGTTCTTTTGAATAATTTCTCTTTTCAATTCTTCTTCGACCGCCGAACGGTTCAATTCTTCTTTCACAGAATCGAATTCAAATCTGAGCGCTTCTATCTGAGCTTCCAGAATTTTATTTTTCCTTTCTATCTCGCGTTCTTTACTACTGTGCGAATGGGTCTTTAGTGCCAGCCCGGTCTCTTCCATTAATTTCTGCGCTTCTCTTGCAGAACCGATCAATACACCCTCAGGGCCAAGAAATACTTCTACCAGTTTTATACCTTCACTACTGATCACAAATTCACGAACCTGGTTTGAATGCTTCATTCCACGTGATTTCATAATATACATGCCCCTGTTCCTTTCTCCGTTATATTCTATATCTCTTACCATCAGCCACGCATCTACCAATGAAGAAACACCTTCGTCGGTCTGTTCATTTACAGCATTATTAAGACTCAGTGCGGTAAACATTACTGTGATCTGTTCCTTCTGTAAAAAATCAATCAGCCTTACCAGCATCGACTTTAATTCACTCACTGTTCCTACGGTGATGAGATTGGTGATGGGATCGATGATCACTGTTTTCGGTTTAAACTCCCTGATCATTTTATACATGACTAACAGATGCATTTCGAGCCCGTGCAATGTTGGTCTTGATGCATGAAATTTAAGACAGCCGCTTTTCAAATGCTGCTCCAGGTTCAACCCGATTGATCTCATATTCCGTATGATCTGTTCAGGCGATTCTTCAAAAGCAAAAAAGAGACAACGCTCATTGCGGTTGCAGCATTCATTACCAAAATAAGCAGCGATACTGGTTTTGCCTGTGCCGGCAGTTCCGGAAACAAGAATACTGCTGCCCCGGTAAAACCCTTTGCCACCCAGCATTTCATCCAGCGAGCGAACACCGGTTGATATTCTTTGAGAAGATACTTTACTTTCCAGCGTCAGGCTCGTAACCGGTAAAATCGAAATGCCATCCTCATCAATGAGAAAAGGATATTCATTGGTGCCATGCACCGAGCCACGATATTTTACGATCCTTAAACGGCGCGTGGAAATCTGGTTTTCTACACGATGATCAAGTAAGATCACACAATCGGATACGTATTCTTCAAGACCTTCTCTTGTCAGTTGTCCATCACCTTTTTCGCCAGTAATCACTGCCGTTACGCCTTTGTTTTTTAGCCATTCAAAAAGCCTGCGCAGTTCTGCTCTCAGTATTGCTTTATTAGACAACCCGATAAAAAGATTTTCAATGGTATCGAGCACAACTCTTTTGGCGCCGATGGAATTGATGGCATAATCGAGCCTGATAAACAATCCATCAAGATCATATTCTCCGGTCTCTTCAATTTCACTCCGGTCGATATGTACATAATCCAGTTTTAATTTTTTTTCAGCGATCAGTTTGTTAAGATCAAAACCTAGCGATGCAACATTTGTGGAGAGTTCTTCTGTTTTTTCTTCAAAAGCCATAAACACGCCCGGCTCATTAAACTCTACAGCTCCCTTTACAATAAACTCAAGAGAAAATAAAGTTTTACCACATCCCGCCTCCCCGCAAATCAATGTGGGCCTGCCTTTTGGGAGCCCCCCTTCAGTCACTTCGTCAAGCCCGGCAATCCCTGTCGGACATTTTTTAAGGAGTTCTTTTTTTTTATATTTTGTTTTTGACGCCATAACTGAATAAGGTTTTATTTCAGGGTTAAATATTTATATGCTGGAAAACAAAAGTTGAACCATTACATAGAATAGCTAAAACAGGTAATCCGTAACCTGATATTTTATACAATTGTGGAAATTATTTCCCGGGATGTATTAACATTGTACCTATAACACTTATTTTATAAACTGTGTCTCTGGAAAATCCATTTAAGTTCAGTGTCATCACCGAATAGTACATTTGCCATCTTGCTGAACGTTCATAAAATATCGATCACCCAATACCGGAACTACACTTTCTCTTCTTTCGATTTTAAAGAAAGAGTGGTGGGCATCTGCGGAATGAATGGTCGCGGTAAGACCAATCTCCTGGATGCTGTTTATTACTGTTGTTTTACAAAAAGTTATTTTTCCAAACCAGATGCAATGAATGTACAGTTTGGTGCAGATGGTTTTCGTATCGAAGCCGACATTGTACTCAACAACGAAAGTCAGCAGGTCATCTGCATCAACCGCGGACAGGGTAAAAAAGAATTCAGCCTGAATGGAATTGCTTATGAAAAATTTTCGCAGCATATCGGAAAATTTCCCTGCGTGATGATTGCGCCGGACGATATTGAACTGATCACCGGTGGCAGTGAAGAACGGAGAAAATTTATTGACACCGTGCTGAGCCAATACAACAGTGAGTACCTGCAGCAACTGATCATTTATGGAAAAGTATTGCAGCAACGTAATAGTTTATTAAAAAGATTTGCAGAACTGGGGCATACAGACTGGCCGCTGCTGGAAGTTCTGGATGAACAGATGATCTCTCCCGGAAATTTTATTCATCAGAAAAGAAAAGAATTTGCCGCTACCCTGATTCCATTGGTCCAGGCGTTCTATCAAACCATTGCTTCCGCCAATTCGGAAACAATAACATTACAATATGAAAGCCAGCTAAATGAAATGGATTTTAATGCATTGCTGAATAATTACCGGCAGAAAGATTTTATACTGCAACGCAGTAATGCCGGTACACATAAGGATGACCTGTTGCTGCAACTGGATGGAAAACCTTTTAAAACCACAGCAAGCCAGGGGCAGCGCAAGAGCCTGCTCTTCGCAATGAAGCTTGCCGAATTTGAAATATTAAAATCACGCAAAGGGTTTGCTCCTCTGCTTTTACTGGATGATGGATTTGAAAAATTGGATAACTTACGGATGAACAATCTGCTCAACTGGGTTTGTAATGAAAATGATGGACAGGTACTGATCACTGATACACACCGGGAACGATTGGTTGCTTCATTCCAGGAATTAAAAATTGATTTCGGGATGATAGAACTTTAAAAAAATACCGACAATGTTTTTTTGTTCAATATCCACATTCAAAATATAAAATAACAATGATCTCTTTTTCAGAAGCAATGAAGGAATTTTTAAAAAAAAGCCGGCTCAGGACGGGCATACAGGCATTGCAGATAGAAGAAGTATGGGAACAGCTCATGGGTAAGACCGTCGCTAAATATACCGACAAGATCCAGATCATTAATCAGACACTTTATATTACTACCAGTGTCGCGCCCCTGAAAAATGAATTGCTTTACCAGAAAGACACGATCCTTAAACGTGTGAATGAAGCGCTGGGAGACAGGATTATTAAAGAAGTGGTCATTAAGTAATTGATAGTTGATAATGGATAGTTGATAATTCCTTCAATTTAAGATAACCGCTTAGTTTTTAAAAAGCCTGGCTGTACATTACTAACCAATAATGATAAGTTTTATCAGTACAAAACTTCGGTGAAAGAATAAAGAAACGGATTTAAAAATTATCAACTATCAATTATCAATTATCAACTAATATCATTGATTGAGCACCGGCCTCACAGTATAACCTTCTTTTTTCAAAAGTGCAATCAATCCCTTATCTCCCACCAGATGACCGGCGCCTACAGCTACAAAGACATTTTCCTTCGCCATGATTTGTTTTAATTGTTTTATCCAGTTGCGGTTGCGGTTGTACAACAATACATCACCGTTCGCCTCCATGTCATCACCAAAATCACCTTTCGCCAGCATTCTTTCAATATCATCGATGCGCTGGCTTTTATATACCTGCACAATGGAATCAAAATCCTTTTTATAATCATCCAGGCTGTCAATTGCTTTCAGCAATCCTTTTGCCTGCTCTTCATAGGGAATGCTGTCGAACACAGACGCCTGGAATGCCAGGGTTTCCAATCCATTGATTTCTTTTTTATCTTTTTTTGCAAGTGCCATCAGTTCCATATCCACGCCGGTACTGGTATTGCAGGCCAGCATCTTGGGATACAGCAAAGCTTCGAGCATGGATGGTTTCATTGATTGCATCATCACGATCGGCACACCAATACTGTCTTTAAAAAAATCACTCAGCCGTTTGTATTCCGATTCGGTATAAAAGTCTTTCAATTTTTTTCCATCTTTCATATTCATCATCATCATACCACCCAGCATAATGGATGGATCATCCATGTCCAGTTCCATATAAACGGTGTCTGCAAACTGAACTGCTTTCAACAACGCAGGACTGAAATGAATATCGTCTTTACACATCAGGTGGAATGTTCCGAAAATATAACTTGCAGTTTTCACATTCTTGCCGGTAACTTCCCACAATAAAGTATTATTATTTTTCTGTATGGGCAGATCGGGAGATTTATGCTGCGCTTTGCAACTGCACATGATCACCAGCCCTGCAAACAGCTTCATCAGGTTCATAAACATAATTTTGATAAAAGTACAATGATTATCAATGGCAGTATTGGCAAATTTCTATATCTTGACAAAAAAACCAGACTTCTGCCATGAGGTGCTTTTTCTTGTCCGTATTATCAGTATTTTTTTCTATACATCTGTGTGCACAAAAGCTGCCTGCCTTTGGTAATATAGATATGGCTGACATGAAAATGACGGATTGTGATTTTGACAAAGGTGCCGAAGCTTACAAGCTCATCGATTACGCTTCCATTCATTATGAACGCGGCGTTGATCTTTTTAAACTGGTGACTGAACGGAGAGTGAGGATCAAAATATTTAAAGAAAAAGGTTTGTCCTATGCCAATGTAAAAATTCCTTTTTACAGCCGTAACAATGATGAGAAAATTTTAAAAGTCGAAGCAGCAAGTTATAACCTCGACGCTGCAGGAAACATTATTACAACAACTGCTGATAAAAAATCTGTTTATACCAACCAGGTAAATAAGAACCGGAGTGAGCTCATCATTGCCTTTCCTGAAGTTAAAGCCGGAACCATCATTGAATATAAATACCGCCTCGAAAGTGATTACTTTCAATACATCGATGACTGGTATTTCCAGGACGAAATCCCGACAAGGCTCAGTCAGTTTGAATTGCGTGCGCCCAAATTATTTCATTTCCGGGAAGATCCATTCATTTATATGAACGCTGAAAAAAAAACAGATGAAGAAGATGAGTTCATTACATTGGGTGCAGGCGACAATTATAAAATTCCAATGCTCATCAAATCATATATCCTGCGGAACGTGCCCGGTATTCACGATGAGCCTTATCAGCCCACGAAAAAAGATTACATGCAGCATTTGTCTTTTCAATTGTCGCAGATCAATTATGGCAATGGTGATATTAAAGACATCAGCAACAGCTGGCAGGATGTACAGAAACGTCTGAATGAAAATGAAGACTTTGGTGACGAATTTAAAAAAGATATTCCGAATACCGAAGGCATTGTTTCTGATGCAAAAAACTGTACTGACAGCATCTGCAGAATGGTCAAAGTATACAATGCTGTGCGCAATAGTATGAACTGGAACAATATTGAATTCATTTATTCAACGCAGGGCATCCGTACAGCCTGGGATAAAAAAACCGGCAATACTGCCGACATCAATATCATCCTGATAAAATTACTGCAGCAGGTTGGTATAAATGCAAGACCCATTCTTTTCAGCACCAAAGACAATGGCATCATCAATACTTTTTATCCATCAGAAAAACAATTCAATTCCGTGATGGCCTATGTAAAGATCGCAGGCCACAATTACATACTCAATGCAGCAGATAAATACAATCCTTATCAACTGGTGCCGTATGAAGTTGCCAATACAAATGGTTTTTTGATGGATGATGAAAACGGAAAGTGGATCGTTGCGGGCGATCCTTCTCAGAAATACAAGCAGTTTGTGGCAGTGCATGCGGAGATCGATTCCAACGGAATAATGAAAGGAGATGCAGTGGTGAATAGTTACGACTATGCAAAAAGCGGTCGTACAAAAAACTGGCTGGAAGATAAGGGTGGATTTAAAGATCATTATTTCATAAAACCTTACAACAATATTGTGCTGACCGAACTGGAAGTAAACAATGCAAAAGCCGATAGTTTTCCGCTCGAGCAAAAATTAAAATTCAGTATGTCGCTCAACAGCAGTGGCGAATACCGTTATTTTAACCTGAATCTTTTTTCAGGACTGAACAGCAATCCCTTTGTTGCCGATGAACGCCAGACAGATATTGATTTTAATTTCAGGCAGGAATATACGCTGTATGGCAATTACACGATTGCCGAAGGATATAAGTTTGATGAACTGCCTAAAAATATTTCCATGATCATGCCGGATACAAGCATTGTGTTCAGTCGTTTTATTTCTGCAGAAGACAATGCCCTGAGTGTGAGGATCAACCTGGAATTCAAACGATCATTTTATTCTGCACAGAACTATGATTACTTTAAAGAATTTTATAAAAAGCTTTTCGACAGACTCAATGAACAGATCGTTATAAAAAAAATATAACCCATGAAACGTTTCTTTACCCTTACCGCTATCATTTTTTTCACCTGCACATCAGCAGCAAGAGCGCAGACTTTCACTGCTGCGGGATTATCCGATGCATTAAAAAAGAATGCGCATTCTGTAAAAAGAGAAGAAGTATTATTCTTCGATATAAAAAGCAAAGGCACTGCCTATTTCCGTTCGCATGAAGTGATCACCGTACTGGATGAAGCCGGTAAAGATGAATTGGTTTTTATGTTATACACAGATAAATTCAAAGAGCTGGAAGATGCCGACATACAGGTGTTTGATGCTGCCGGCACGCGGATCAACAGGTACAGTAAAAAACAATTGTATACACAAAGCGAAGGTGAAGGCCTGGTGGATGATGGTAAACTATATTATCTGACTGCGTCATCCGGAAGCTATCCCGTAACAGTTCAGTTCGATTACAGTATGAAATTCAACGGCGTGCTTGACTACCCGGATTATGCCATGCAGCAGCCTGGTGAATCAGTTGAGAATTCTTCTTATACCATCAAAGTCCCGGCAGAACTGGATCTGCGGTACCAGCAACAGAATACCAGCATCACAGCACAGACAACAGTGGATGGGAAATTTAAATTATATCAGTGGCAGATAAAAAATCAACCCTCTATTGAGTGGGAAGAAGGAAGCGTTAGCCGCGAAAGCAGGTATCCGAGAATACTGGTCGCGCCCAATAAATTTGAACTGAATGATTATGAAGGCGACATGACCTCATGGAAAAATTTCGGCAGTTGGTATGCACAGCTTTGCAGCAAGACTATTAACCTTGGTCCTGAACGAAAACAGTTTTTCCAGGACATGGTGAAAAATTCAGTTGATGAAAAAGATAAGATCAGGCTCATCTATTCTTATCTACAAAATAATTTCCGCTATGTAAGTATACAATTAGGCATTGGTGGCTATAAACCTTTTGATGCAGATTTTACCGACAGAAAAAAGTATGGCGATTGCAAAGGCCTGAGTAATTATACAGAAGCATGTCTTGCAGCCGTGGGTATCAAAAGTTATCCTGCACTGATCAATGCCGAATACAATAAGGCGCCTGTTGATCCTGCATTTCCGCACAATGGTTTTAATCATATGATCCTGTGCGTGCCATTGAAAACTGATACCGTTTGGCTTGAATGTACCAGCAGCAGCGCGGATTTTGGCGTATTGGGAAATTTTACTGAGAACAGGAATGCATTGCTCATCACTGAAGATGGCGGCAAACTGGTGCCCACACCTAAGAGCAATGCAGCTGATAATTTATTTTATTCAACCACATGGATCAAACTTGCTGACGATGGTGGCGGCACTGCAAAAGTTGAATTGAAAAGCAGTGGTGAATTCAAACAGGATTTTATTAATTATATCGGCGAAGAAAAAAAAGATGACCAGAAAAAATTTTTAGTGTACTACCTCGGTTTTATGCAGCCCGATGATTTTGAGATCAACTACGATAAAAAAAAGCGGGATATTGTTGAAGTCAATATGACGTATGAAAAGATCCATGATTTTAAAGCAGGTAGTAAATTGTTTCTGAATCCACGCATTTATAAATTATGGAATACTGCATTGCCCAATAATGAATCAAGAAAGAATGATTATTTTTTTGAATCGCCTTTTATTAAAACTGATACCACAGTGTACCAATTGCCGGATGGTTACCAGGTGGAAACACTTCCCAAAACTAAAAATATCAAGTTTGAATATGGCAGTTTCAGCAGCAGTTATACTTTTGATGCAACAGCCAAAACCATTACTTCCACAGCGCAGCTGATACTAACCCAACACAGAATTCCGGCGGCAAAATATAGTGTTACAAAAAAATTCTTTGATGATGTGCTGGCTGAATACACCGAAAAGATCGTTGTTAAAAAACCGTCATGATCTAGATCCTGTTTTTATTCATTTGAAAAAGACTGCCTCCTTTCTCAAATAACCGGTCGATTCTTTTTTCAACAGCCGGATCTTTTTCTACTGCAGGCGCGTGATGTGGTTTTATGCGGGCATCGAATACCAGCGGGCCTTTGCAGCCCCAATGTTTGTAAAGCATAAAACTATTGATCCCATAAATATCATGTGATGGATTGCACCGCGTAAAAGTTACCCATAAAAAATTATTGAGTGTTTCGCTTACAAATTCTGCATCATCACAAATAATCATAAAAGGAAAACCTTGCAGTTCCGTTGCATAATCTTTTAATTGCTCATTGAGTTGATCCATTTCGTTCTGTGCATTATCCGGATTACTATATCCATGTAATTGCAATGCGATCACGCCAGGCATAATAATACGTGCATTTTCAAAACCCTTCAGTTGTTTAATGATTTCCGGAATCGTCGTCTGCAATTTCCTGGCAACCGCTCCGTAAGCAGCCAACACCACTTTGCTCCCACTGTTCAAACCGGTTCCGGAATAATCCAATGTATCAATCGTAGTGTTGGTATAAAAATGAATATCTCTTTTAAGATCGATGCGTTCTAATAAGTATGTAAAATATTTTTCAATATCAGTTGCAGATAAATGACCGCTTTCATCAGCAGTAATAAATAAAAATTTGGCAAGACTTAATTGTCCCGTACCCAGAATGCGGTTTGCGATCGTCAGAATTTCAGCCGGTTGTTCCGCAGGCATGTAAGGCGTATATCTTTCGCTACCGATGGCGAGCAGTAAAGGATGTACACCTGCTGCGTCAACGGCGTGTACTTCTTTCAGACCGGGTATCTCCTGTTGTACTGCAGTTCCCGTGATCTCATGAATCAATTTTCCAAAACTGGTATCTTCCTGAGGTGGCCTTCCAACAACCGTAAAAGGCCAGATAGCATTTTTTCTTGCATAAACTTTATGGATCTTCATTACCGGAAACGGGTGCTGCAAGCTGTAATATCCAAGGTGGTCACCAAAAGGCCCTTCTGGTTTATTATTATTGGGAAAGACTTCGCCGGTAATAACAAAATCAGCATCGGTGCTGATACAAAAGCCATCTTCATATATATAACAAAACCTTCTTCCCCCAAGCACACCGGCAAAATTCAATTCACTCATGCCTTCGGGCAATGGCATCACGGCGGCAAGCGACATCGCCGGCGTTCCGCCAACGGTGACC
>JBDUCW010000124.1:0-14513 GCA_040003235.1 Ferruginibacter sp.
ATTCGGGCAATTTCTTTGTAATTTGACAACCATGGAAAAATATATTTTAAGATCCGTGATACTGCTTTAACGTTGACTGTATACCGTTCGCTGGAAACTTTGCCGGCACCATACAAAGATTATCTGTTCATTCCTTTTACGGACATTACGAGTGGCAATACCAGTTATGGCGGTGGGCGCTACATTGATGTTGAGAAAAAAGACATCAAAAATAATCAGCTCGATCTTGACTTCAACAAAGCATACAATCCTTATTGTGCCTATACTACCGGATACAACTGCCCTATTCCACCCCGGGAAAATAATTTAGCTATTGAAATACTGGCTGGTGAAAAAGATTACGGAAAAAAACACTAAAACCAAAGAAAGTCGGCAGATGACAGTTGTCAGGCAGAAACGTGCATTCACGTAATGTAGGAGACAATTGTTAATTGTCAGATATCATCAGTAATATTTCTCTACAATTCGGTTTATGACACATTCATAAAAACATTCGTGCATTCGTGGCAAATGTATTTACCTCACATACACAAAAAAGCCCCAAAACATTTTCGGGGCTTTTTAATAATATTGATGAGTGTTGCTAAATTATTGTCAGACGGAAACCGTCAGACAATATTCCGCGCCTTCGCGTCTCTGCGGTTAAGCAAACTTCTTCGCGTCTTCTAAAAATTTTGCAAGACCGATATCTGTTAACGGATGTTTGAGTAAACCCAAAATAGATTCGAGCGGACAGGTACAAACGTCTGCACCTGCTTCGGCACATTTTACAATATGCAATGAACTGCGGATAGAAGCGGCCAGTATCTCTGTTTTATAATTGTGCAAAGAATAAATATGCGCTATCTGGCTGATGAGTTCTACGCCATCCCAGTTGGTATCATCAATGCGGCCGATAAACGGAGAAACATAAGCGGCTCCGGCTTTTGCTGCAAGAATCGCCTGGCCCGCACTGAATACCAATGTGCAGTTTGTTCTGATACCGTTGTCGGTAAACCATTTCATTGCTTTCACACCATCTTTGATCATGGGAACCTTCACAATGATGTTCGGGTGAATGGCTGCGAATTTTTTCCCTTCTTCGATCATGGTAGCAAAGTCAGTTGAAACCACTTCGGCACTGATATCACCATCTACCATTTCACAGATCGTTTTATAATGGGCAACCACTGCATCATAACCTTTGATCCCTTCCTTTGCCATTAAAGATGGATTGGTAGTAACACCATCCAGTATCCCAAGATCATTTGCTTCTTTGATCTGATCGAGATTGGCTGTATCGATAAAAAATTTCATATACTTAATTGTTTATTTGTTTTTAGATTGAAAAGATATGTAGCAAAAGTAATAAGTTTTACGTTGTAAGTTGTAAGTAAAAAAGGGACCTGCCAGGTCAGCATAAACCTTCATCTTTTAGAAAACTTATAACCTAAAACTTACAACTTATAATCTGCATCCCTTATCTTTGCCACGGCAAGTCTTATACGACCAGCTCCTGTTGAACTCCCCCAGGACCGGAAGGTAGCAAGGGTAAATGGTTGAGCGGTGCGATGTAAGTAACTTGCCATTTTTATGTCCGTTACTGAAAGAAATTTAAAAGCTGAATCCCGGCCGGTCTGTTCTTGAAGTTATTTTTGCAATCCCTATCAGTTGATCCGAACGGTCTGTAAAACCTTTGTAGTAAATAAGAATGGTATACGCATTTTCCGTTTCCCAGTAATTACCTTCCAGTACATCGGGCTGAGGTACTCCCGCTGCATCGGTTGCATAATATTCATAATTATAATAGCCCTGTTTCAATAAAGCATGGCCTTCATAAATTCCTTTTGCAGCATTAAAGATCATTTTAGTACTGTCGTTTATTTTGTAATCCGTAAGCTGTCCGAATAAATAAATATTCCGGTTAGCATAAGGTTGATTACCCGGAGGGACCAATGAAAAATACACATCGGCGTATTCTCCCTGCCAGTACGGATTGATGCTTTCATAAGTTTCTATATTATACATTCCATTAAGGTCGCGGAAATAAATATATTTCTGAGCGCTGCGGTCAACATCCGGCAGTACTTCGATGGTTGCAGTACTTTTTTTATACTCGCCGCTTTTTACACGATCGCTTAATAAACGAAAACTACGGAGATCGAGCCAGCGCCATTCTTTTCCTCCGGGAAAAATAGAATTATTCTCTGTATTGTATTCAAGTGAATTGCCACGGATAAAGGTTGGCGGAATATCGCGCAATGCATTATCCCACCTGTTATTCTGTAAGATCACAGCCTTTACCTGTTGGCCTGCACTGAATGCGTTCAACCCTTTAATATCTGCAGTGAAAACAAGTTTCTGATGCGTATTAAATAATTGCGGTGTAAATGGCTGAATGATTTTACCTGCGATGGATGCTTTCTGATCCAGTACCAGCAAACGCCTGGTGAAAACAAGTTTTGAAGGATCTCCGTCTAAAAAAACTTTCAGCAAATAATTTCCGGACCGGTTTGGAATAGAATTATTTTCCGGGAGTACGATCTGGTAATGTGTATATTTTGTATAAGCAATAGAAGAATAACGGTAATTGGTAATACGCATCTGTGTAAACCCTTTTACATAATCAAAAGGATTCAGTATTTCATTCGGTTGCCAGTCATAGTCGCAAAGCTGGTAAGCATAATAATAATTTTTATAATTACCTGACAGGTCATCAAAATGAAGTTCAAGTTGATCGCTGCTGTTCAGATTGTAAACAGGCATGCTTTGCTGATCTCCATACATATGAAAACGTACGCTGTGTATATTAGGACTATAAATAGAATCTGCAACCTGTGCATGTGAAACTAACGTGGCAAAAAAAGAAATTATGATCAGTGCGGATTTAATTGACTTCATTCGTATCAGTTAATTAATTTATTTTTGAAAGATAACAAAAATTACGCCGTTTGAATGTAGCCGCCTTCATAGCTAAACGCATCGCCTTAACAGGCAAAAGACCTTCAGCAGATTTATCATTCGCTTATCGATCGCTGCAACAGTGGTGAGTGTTGCCATTATGATCGTTGCATTGAGTTTCGTCAATGGATTTCAGCAGGTGATCAGTGACAAAGTGTTTAGTTTCTGGGGTCATATCCGTGTGCAGCAGGACGTTGGCATTACAGAAAATAAAACAGAAGACCCACCCATCTTCCAAAACGACAGTGTAGAACATTATTTAAAAAAATTACCTGCTGTTAAATCAGTCGAACGTTTTGCTACCAAGACAGCCATTATAAAATACAATGACGAGATTGAACTGGTACTTGTAAAAGGCATTGACAGTTCTTTTGATTTTACAAGACTGCAGCCTTATCTCATCTCGGGTAAATGGGTAAGTTTTGCAGACAGTGGTTATTCAAGGCAGATCAACATTTCCGCATATACTGCCAACCAGTTAAAAGTAAAAGTGAATGACAGCGTGATCGTTTATTTTGTAAGAAAGAAAGAAACACCTCTTGCAAGAAAATTACAGGTAGCCGGCATTTATAAAATAGCATTGGAAGATTATGACAAAAATTTTGCGATCGCTGATATTAATTTACTCAGGAAGATGAGCCAGTGGGAAAGCAACGAAATCGGCGGTTATGAAATTTTTTTGCAGGATTATCAAAAGATGGATGAAGTAAACAAAATGATCAATGGAAATACAGATGAACTTCCGAAAGGATGGTATGGTACAACGATCAAAGAAAAAAATCCACAGATATTTGACTGGCTTGATCTGCAGGGACAGATCAAATGGATACTGGTCTCCATCATCGCACTGGTTGCATTGATCAATTTGATAACCTGTCTGTTGATTATTGTACTGGAACGCACCAGGATGACGGGCATACTGAAAGCAATCGGCGCACCTGACTGGGATATTCAGAAAATATTCTTATACAATACAACTCTGATATCGCTTGCAGGAATCATTGGAGGAACATTACTTGGATTAGGAATCTGTTGGCTTCAGCAAAAAACCGGTTTCATTCAATTAAATGAAGAAGCCTATTATATGAGCAGGGCTCATGCACAGGTAATCTGGTGGCAGGTATTACTGATTGACCTGGTGACACTGATCATTTGTTTTGCGACATTGATCATTCCTACGCTGCTCGTAAAAAAGATAAAGCCGGTAAAAGCGATTCAATTCAGATAAGCTTAAAGTTAAACGTATAACGTCTAACGTAAACTTACAACGTAAAACTCTCCTTACCTTTGCATCATGGAAAAATATCTTCAGGACATCTTTTCGAAACAATCGTATGATAAAAATAATTTTTTCCTCATTGCTGGGCCTTGCGTAATTGAAGGAGAAGCAGTGCTGACAGAAGTAGCAGAAAAAGTAAGTTCCATCTGCAAGCGCCTGTCAATACCTTTTATCTTTAAATCATCTTACCGCAAAGCAAACCGCACCAGCGCAGGTTCTTTTACAGGCATCGGCGATGAACCGGCTCTGGAGCTTCTTAAAAAAACAGGCGAACGTTTTTCTGTGCCTACCATTACTGATATACATACTGCAGCCGAAGCGGCCATGGCTGCCCGTTATACTGATGCATTACAGATACCCGCATTTCTTTGCAGGCAAACAGATCTGTTGATTGCAGCAGCAGAAACAGGAAAGATCGTTAATGTGAAAAAAGGCCAGTTCGTCAGCGGGCCTTCAATGAAATTCGCGGTGGAAAAAATCAAGAAAGCAGGAAATGAAAAAGTAATGCTGACTGAAAGAGGTAATACATTCGGTTACCAGGACCTTGTGGTTGATTACCGGAATATTCCCTGGATGAAGGAACACAACGTGCCGGTAATAATGGATTGCACGCATTCATTGCAGCAACCCAATCAAACCAGCGGTGTTACCGGCGGTAATCCACAACTGATTGCAACCATTGCCAAAGCGGCCATCGCAACCGGCGCCGACGGACTGTTCATTGAAACCCATCCCCAACCTTCGGAAGCTAAAAGCGATGGAGCCAATATGCTGAAACTCGAACTGCTGGAACCTTTGCTGGAACAACTGGTGAAACTCAGAGCAGCAACCCTGTAACATCTTTTTTGTGAACAGCTTTCACTCTTTATTATTTCAAAAAAAATCCCCCAGGTGTATGGAGGAAAATTTCGTTTATAAAAAGCGTTTTTCTTTGGATGAATTTTGTGATAATGATTATCACCGGATGATTCTAAAAAGCGGGACTTATCGTTCTTACTTTGTTTTTGATGCGCAAAGTTAGTGCCTGCTTTTCCCGTTTTGTAGCCGTATCGGGTAAAATAATGACCGCAGAAGTCCGAACTTATTAAACCTCGCTGGGCAGCATCCCGAATTCTTTTTTAAAGGCGATGGTAAAATTGCTGAGGTTGCTGTATCCAAGCATTTCACCCACTTCTTTTACAGTGTATCTTTTGGTTTTCAGCAAGTAGCCGCCTTTTGTCATCCTGTTTCTTTGAAAATATTCATAAGGGCTGTTGCCATACACTTTTTTAAAAAGTAATTTGAATTTACTCTCACTCATCACAGCGAGCCTTGACAGTTCTTTTATAGAAGGTGCCGTACGTGTTGCATCGTCCACCAGCCGGGCTTCTGCTGCCATCAGTCGCTGCATTTCATCACTGGAAATACTAACCACTTTATCAAGTGAATTCAGTTTATCATGTATCCGCGTAAAAAATAATTCCACCAGCATTGGTATCCTGTTTTCAAGGACCAGGTTTTTAAATGGGTGTTCCGTTTCTTCAAATATTTCGTTTAGAAGATATCTGTACTCAGCATCCAGCGGTTCAAAATTCAACCTGGCTGATTTTAATAAAAGATAATCTTTCAACAGGCGGTGTGTTGAATCGATACCAAGATATTTGATTAGCCATTCTTCATCAATATAAATTGTAATGCTTTTTGTCTGGCTGCCTGTGGGCAGAAAATAGCTGAAATTAAATAAAGAGCTCGTAAGTAAAACGGCTGAGCGGACGTTGGCCGCATGTTCAATTTCCACATCGTTGATCATCGTGATTAATCCTGATGGGAGCTGCATCTGGTCGAAATGAAGAATGTAAAAATTGTGTCCGTCTTTTTTACGTTGAAAGAAAAAATCCTGTTTCAATGTGCCTTCGAGGATTGTCCCCTGCAGGCCGTTGATCAGTTTAAAAGCTTTGATAAAGCCTGTTGCAAAATTTCCAGGAAATAATAATGTATCATCTTTCACCTCGGTTTTCAAAAGCATGGCCATTGCTTTTAAAAATTCTTTACTGTCAGTATGGGAAAAAATAAATTCAACCACCGCCCCGGTTTTTAATGAACATAAGTTACAAAAACATATTAAGAAAGAAAGGTATGTTTTATTATTTATTTTTTATAAGTTCCCCGGGTGAGGTGTGAAATTGCTTTTTAAAAGCGGTTATAAAATTGGAAGTATTGTCGTACGCTACTGCTGCTGCTGCCTCATTCACGTTGTAATTGCCGCTCAACAGGTATTCGCGGGCTTTCTGCAGGCGTTGTTCCTGGTAAAAGGAATAGACAGGCTGACCATAGATGGATTTAAAATTCATTTTAAATTTGGTTGGGCTCATGGCACTCATCCTGGCCAGTTGGGTGATGGCCGGTGGTTTACCGGAAAAATTTTCTGAAAGTGAATGCGCAACCTGCATCAGCCGGTTAATATCGGCATTGCTCAGACGCAGATTCAGATTGGCTTTCTGGCTGCGGTGATACAGGTTAGTAAAAAAGCGTTCGATCAATAACTGCAAACGGTTGAGCAGGTAAAGGTTTGAAAAAGAATGTTCCGGATCTTTATATAGAATTTCATTCATCATAGACTGGTATTCGCGGTCTACTGTCTGTATGTTTAAACTCTCCGCTTTAAGTGCAACATAATTTGTCAAAAGATCATCCACATTTTCAAGACCAAGGTAATTGCTGATCCACTCTGGTTTTATCAGGATATTGATCGCCCTTACAGAAGTTCCTTTTGTTCCCTGGTAGTAAAAATCAAACAGCGATGAGGTAAGATAAATGATGGACCGGGCCGAAGCTGTTTCCTTTTGTTTATCATGATCAATTGAAACAATCAGGCTTCCCGGGACACTGAACTCATCAAAGCGGAGCGTATAAAACTGTTCAGCGGAAGCCCTTCTGTGCATGCACCAATCTGAATTGAAAGTACAATTGATCAGGTTCACCTGTAACCCGTTGGGCAGATCCAGTAAACGGAAATATCCTTTTGCAAGATGTTCAGGAAAGATAATAGTATCATTGTTCACCGTTACATTCAGCCGTTGAGCAAGCTCATTCAGCAGCAGGCGATAATCATCAAACCGGAATTCGAATGAAAACAATCTTATAAATTAAAAGAATTAAAGAATATGGTTCTTTACAGAAAGAAGATTTTTAAAGATACCGCAGAGGATTCCGCCGGGCATTAAGAATATAATTCTTCACATTCATCCAGAATGCCACGAACAGGTAAAAGATTACCGGGCTGCCCATGGTGAGAAAAGAAATGTAAATAAAATATTTGCGGATGGTGGATGTAGCAATGCCCATTTTTTCACCGATAGCACTGCAAACCCCAAACACATGCCATTCAATAAAACGTTTGAAACGATTCATAGTGCTAATTTAAAAAAAAATCAAATCTAAACATACTTATTTCCTGAATTAATTCCTGAACGAAAAAAAATCTTGCCCGTTTTGTCGTAAATTTGCGGCATTCAGTTCTGATACATATTTCAAATGTCCCCTGTCCCCCTCCAGAACAGGATGATCATAATTCTAACTTCATAAATCGTAATTATCTATGGCTTTTGATCTTGAGATGATAAAAAAAGTATATGCCGGTTTCGCCGCAAGAGTTACCGCAGCACGAACCACAGTCGGCCGTCCTCTAACATTAACTGAAAAAATATTATACGCCCATCTTACGCAGGGCAATGCGAGCACTGTTTACCAGCGTGGTAAAGATTATGTTGATTTTGCTCCCGACCGCGTAGCCATGCAGGACGCCACCGCGCAAATGGCGCTCCTCCAGTTTATGCAGGCAGGCAGGCCAACAGCTGCAGTTCCGAGTACAGTGCATTGCGATCATCTCATTGTTGCAAAAGATAATAACAAAGTAGATCTTGACCGGGCTGTTCATGAAAGCAGCGAGGTATACGATTTCCTGGCTTCGGTAAGTAATAAATATGGTATCGGATTCTGGAAGCCGGGTGCAGGAATTATTCACCAGGTCGTACTGGAAAATTATGCTTTTCCCGGGGGGATGATGATCGGAACTGATAGCCATACTGTAAATGCCGGCGGCCTTGGAATGATTGCCATTGGTGTTGGTGGTGCTGATGCCTGTGATGTAATGGCCGGTCTGCCATGGGAATTGAAATTTCCAAAACTGATCGGTGTAAAACTCACCGGCAAACTCAATGGCTGGACCGCACCCAAAGATGTTATTTTGAAAGTGGCCGGTATCCTTACCGTAAAAGGCGGTACCGGTGCGGTGGTTGAATATTTTGGCGAAGGTGCGGTAAGTATGAGTTGTACCGGCAAAGGCACCATCTGTAATATGGGTGCAGAGATCGGGGCAACCACTTCTACTTTTGGTTATGATGACAGTATGAGCCGTTATTTAAAAGCAACCGGTCGTGAAGAAATTGCTGATCTCGCAGATGATATCAAAGAGCACCTGACCGGCGATCCGGAAGTATACCAGGATCCTAAAAATTATTTTGATGAAGTTATTGAAATAAATCTGAGTGAACTGGAACCACATCTGAACGGACCCTTTACTCCAGATCTGGCAACGCCGATCAGCAAAATGAAAGAAGCTGCAGCCGCCAATGGATGGCCTGTAAAAATTGAAGTGGGCCTGATCGGAAGTTGTACCAATTCTTCATATGAAGATATCAGCCGCGCTGTAAGTCTGGCCAAACAGGTTTCAGAAAAAGGGCTTACTTTAAAATCTGAGTTTACCATTACACCCGGTTCAGAACAAGTACGTTATACAATTGATCGCGATGGATTTTTAGACATATTCAACAAGATCGGTGCAACGGTTTTTGCCAATGCCTGCGGACCTTGTATCGGCATGTGGGACCGGGTAGGTGCAGAGAAACAGGAGAAGAATACTATCGTTCATTCCTTCAACAGGAACTTTGCAAAAAGAGCAGATGGCAATCCTAATACCATGGCTTTTGTAGGTTCTCCGGAATTGGTAACAGCACTGGCTATTGCCGGCGATCTTACTTTCAATCCACTGACAGATACATTAACAAATGATAAAGGCGAACAGGTAAAACTGGATGCACCTGAAGGATATGAATTGCCGCCACTGGGTTTTGCTGTAGAAGATGCGGGCTACCAGGCTCCGGCTAAAGATGGCAGCAGCGTACAGGTATTGGTAAATCCTGAAAGTAAACGCCTGCAATTACTGGAACCGTTTGCAGCATGGGAAGGGACAGATCTTCATGGATTAAAACTGCTGATAAAAGCAAAAGGAAAATGTACCACCGATCATATCAGTATGGCCGGCCCTTGGTTAAAATTCCGGGGACATCTCGACAATATCAGCAACAATATGCTCATCGGCGCCGTGAATTTCTTTAATGAAAAAACAGATACTGTAAAAAATCAGCTGACCGGTATTTATGGCCCGGTGCCCGCAACCCAACGCGCTTACAAAGCTGCAGGCATCGGAACGCTGGTAGTGGGCGATGAAAATTATGGCGAAGGTTCTTCCCGCGAACACGCAGCCATGGAACCAAGATTCTTAGGCGTTCGTGCGGTGATCGTAAAAAGCTTTGCCCGTATTCATGAGACCAATCTCAAAAAACAGGGAATGCTGGCTTTGACCTTCGTGAATAAAGAAGACTATGACAAGATCCTGGAAGATGACAATATCGATATAAAAGGATTGATATCTTTTCAACCGAATATACCCTTGCACCTTGTATTGAATCATGCAGATGGAAGTACAGAAATCATCCAGGCCAATCACACTTATAATCAGCAGCAGATAGAGTGGTTTAAAGCAGGTGCGGCACTAAATGTGATCAAAGCATCTTTATAAAAAACATTAATAAGCTTCTGATTGTTAAGCGAAAATGAAATATGTTTCGCTTTTTTATTTAAAATTATTGCTGATGATCTTTTGCAATAACCAACTGTTAGCAATAAGATTGATAAAAGAAAATTTATATTCTTTAGTTTAGTAAAAAATAAGCAGATGGATATCAGCGAAACAATCCAGGAGCCGGTTGCACATGCCGGTGAAAGTAAGATCAATTCCAGGGTTGCCATCTGGGTAGCACTGATTGCTACTTTTATGGCCATCTGTAATATCAAGGATGGTAATGTTGTTCAGGCAATGTCCCAGGCCCAGGCAAACAGCATCGATACATGGTCATATTTCCAGGCAAAAAGCACCAAGCAGTCCATTGCTGAAAGCGCCCTTGAAACGATCAGACTTCAAAATAATCCAGGCAGCGATACCATTGCAAAAAAATATGAAGCAAAAATAGCCGGCTATGAAAAAGATAAGGCCGAAATTAAAACCCGGGCAGAAGGTTATCAGAAAGAATATGATGACATTAATGTGTTCGACGATCAGTTTGATATGACCGAAGCTTTTTTATCCATTGCTATTGCGATGCTCGGCGTAACAGCGCTCACACAGAAAAAGTGGCTGCTGTACTTTGCGTGCTCAGTTGGGATATTGGGAATTATTTTCGGACTGACCGCTTTTTTAAAGATCAGTCTGCATTCAGATTTTATATCTAAAATACTGGGTTGATCTTTGCTGCCACGAATGTCACTAATTGCACAAATGCATTTATCTTATGGAATTTTTACGGATCAATAAATTTTATCCGTGAACATCAGTGCCATCCGTGGCATTACTATTTTGCCGCATCCATTTCTTTTTCCACCTGGGAAATTGCCTTCACTGTTTTTACCAGGGAATCGGGTGTTACCGAAATACTGTCGATGCCCAATCCCACCAGGAATTGTGCGAAGTCAGGAAAATCAGATGGACCCTGTCCGCAAATGCCAACCTTCACGCCCATTCTTTTGGCGGTTGTTATCAGCATGCGTAATAATTCTTTTACAGCAGGATTCCGTTCGTCGTATAAATGTGCTACCAATGACGAATCCCTGTCGAGACCCAATGTTAATTGCGTAAGGTCATTGGATCCGATTGAGAAGCCGTCAATATGTTTTGCAAATTCTTCCGCCATAATAATATTGGAAGGAAGTTCGGCCATTAAAAAAAGTTCAAGCCCATCTTTACCGCGTTCAAGCCCATAGGTTTTCATTACATCATGCACTTTCAACAATTCTTCTACCGTTCTGCAAAAATGGATCATTACAACTACATTAGATAATCCCATTTCTTCACGCACGCGCCTGATGGCTTTGCATTCGAGGCCGAAGGCTTCTTTGTATTTATCAGAATAATACCTGCTGGCACCGCGCCAACCGATCATCGGATTCTCTTCATGTGGTTCAAAATATTTGCCACCCAATAAATTAAAATATTCATTGCTTTTAAAATCACTGAACCGAACAATTACTTTATTGGGATAAAAAGCTGCTGCTATTTTTGCAATACCATAACTCAGTTTCTGAATGAAAAAATCTTCTTCATTTGCAAAACCGCGGATCATTGTCGCGATCGTTGCACTCAGTTCGGGATCATTTAATTCTTTGTGTTTCAACAAAGCCATCGGGTGAACCTGGATATAATTATTGATGATAAATTCTTCACGGGCCAGGCCAACACCGGCATTGGGAAAATGCGAAAACCGAAACGCCATATTTGGAGATGCCACATTGAGCATGATCGGCGTCTTTAAAGAAGGCAGGTCATTCAGATCAGTTTCCATTTTCCTGAATTCAACATTGCCTTCATAAATAATTCCTTCATCGCCTTCTGCGCAGGAAGCCGTAACCATTTGTCCGCCGTTTAAAATTTCTGTTGCATTACCACAACCAACAATGGCAGGTACGCCCAGTTCTCTTGCAACAATCGCAGCATGACAGGTACGCCCGCCTTTATTGGTAATGATCGCAGACGCTTTTTTCATGATCGGTTCCCAGTCGGGATCGGTCATATCGGTAACAAGCACATCGCCGGGTTGAAATTCATGGCCTTCTGTTACACGTTTATCCAGAGAAAATAAAATAGAAACTTTACCGGCACCGATCCTGTCGCCTACCGCAATACCTTTCAGCAAAACTTTGCGCGGCGTGGTATTGTCCATGATATATTCCGTGATCTTCGTAAAATCTTTTTGCGAATGGATTGTTTCAGGCCTTGCCTGTACAATGAACAATTCCTTGCTTAAACCATCCACTGCCCATTCCACATCCATCGGGCACCAATGGCCTTTGAGTTTGGTATAATATTCTTCGATCCTGGTAACCCATTGGGAAAGCTGAATAATACGTTCATCTGTGATGCAGTAACGTTGCTGGAAAGGTTTTTCTACCGGAATAATTTTTACCCGTTCGTCGGGATCATCGCCATACACCATCATCTTGTCTTTCTTTCCTAATTTTTTTTCAATGATGCTGTTGAACCCTTTTTGTAAAGTAGGTTTGTAAACTATAAATTCATCCGGCGAAACGGAGCCCTGCACGATCATTTCTCCCAGGCCGAAAGAACCATTGATCACTACCACATCTTTAAATCCACTTTCTGTATCAAGCGAAAAAGCAACACCGGAAGCACCGAGATCGCTACGCACCATTTTCTGTACACATACAGAAAGCCCGATGCTGAAATGATCGTAACCAAAACTATGGCGGTAACTGATGGCGCGATCGGTAAAGATGGAAGCGAAACAATTTCGAACGGCATTCATTAAAGGAGCCGGGCCACGCACATTCAGATAAGTTTCCTGCTGGCCGGCAAAAGATGCATCGGGCAAATCTTCTGCTGTAGCGGAAGAACGTACGGCTACATCCGTCATGTCCTGATCGTAATTTTTACTCAGTTCATAATATTTATCGATGATGGCTTTGCTGAGTTCAGGCGGGAATTTTGAATTCTTTAATAATTGTCTTGCCTGCAGACCACCACGGCGCAGAGATTCAATTTCATTAAAATTGATCTGGTTGATCACGCGGTGAATCCCTTCATCAAGATTATTATAACGGATGAACTCACGGTAAGCAGCAACAGTAATAATAAATCCACCGGGGATCTGGATACCGAGCTGTGTAAGATTTTGCAGCATCTCTCCAAGCGAAGCATTTTTACCGCCAACTGTGTCAATGTCTTTTAATCCAACCGCATGCAGGTCGGCCAGGTAGGAAGAAGTATTCATACAGCATCGTTAGTTTTGGTGCGCAAAGTAAAACTTCGCAGCAATATTGTTAAGCAAGTCGTGAACAAATAAACAAAAATTAATCTGGATCATCCGCATTTTAATTAAAAGTATTTTCAGTGATCTACCTGCGCTATCACTTCTCACATACTCCTTACCTTCGCGTAATAAACGAATGCTATGAACATTAAGAATAATATTTTGGAAACGATTGGTAATACGCCCCTAATCAAACTTAATAAGATCACCAAAGATCTTCCCGGAACTATCCTTGCCAAAGTAGATTATTTCAATCCCGGTAACAGTATTAAAGACCGGATGGCTTTAAAGATGGTGGAAGTTGCAGAAAAAGAAGGTAAGCTGAAACCTGGTGGTACTATTATAGAAGGCACAAGTGGCAATACCGGAATGGGTCTTGCACTGGCGGCCTGCGTAAAAGGATACAAATGCATTTTTGTAACTACAGATAAACAAAGTAAGGAGAAAGCAGACATATTAAAAGCGGTGGGTGCAGAAGTGATCGTTTGTCCAACGAATGTATTACCCGAAGATCCGATGAGCTATTATAGTGTTGCAAAACGGTTGGCGAAAGAAGTCCCTAATTCATTTCATTGCAATCAATATGATAACCTTGCGAACAGGCTTGCACATTATGAAAGTACCGGTCCTGAAATATGGGAACAGACTGGCGGCACCATCACGCACCTGGTGTGTACGGCCGGAACGGGTGGGACTGTTACAGGTACTGCAATGTATTTAAAAGAAAAAAATCCTGACATACAGATCTGGGCAATAGATGTATATGGTTCTTTGTTGACCAAATATTTCAGGACAGGCGAAATAGATATGAAGGAAGTACATCCTTATATATCTGAAGGATTTGGTGAAGACTTTGTCCCGCAGAATTATGATATGAGTGTGATCGATTATTTTGAACAGGTAACGGATAAAGACGGAGCCATTATGGCGCGCCGTATTGCGAGGGAAGAAGGATTGTTTTGCGGATACAGTGCGGGCAGTTGCCTGCAGGGGCTGATGCAACTGAAAGACCGGTTGAAAAAAGATGATGTGGTGGTCTGCATATTTCATGATCATGGCAGCAGGTATGTGGCCAAGATATATAATGATCAATGGATGATGGAGCGTGGTTTCTTTGAAGTAAAAACATTTAAAGATCTGGTGAGCGGCCGCGG
>JBDUCW010000226.1:0-4248 GCA_040003235.1 Ferruginibacter sp.
TTTTTTCACGTTCAACCAGTTGCTCACCCGGGTTTTTAAATAAGGCAATTACTTTGGCCTCATTTTTTTCACGAATAGCTTTAATACATTTTATAAGATGGTCCGAATAACTTTGGTAAAATGTTTTTGCGGCGGGATCAGCAAAATCAGGCACTTTAATAGGTTGCGTAAAGGCATTGATCATTAAAAGACAAAGTGAAATGGTGAGCATTAGTTTCATATAATTTAGTTTATTGTTATTTTATATTTTTATCATCATTAACTCCTACATTCAGGAAAGTGCCTGAAAGCAAAAAAATATTTTTATTTGCATCAATTGCTTTTGCCTGGAAACTGCCCGATAAAATTTTACCGGTGTTTTTTGTGATCTGTAGAGATCCTTCGCTGGGCATAATAGGTATATCGTAATTGCCATTAACTACCTCGCTCATAATCATACTCGCTGTGTTTGTATCCCTGTTGGAAAGCACCACAGGAACATTACCGGTTGGCAATCCATGCATGTAAATAGTAAGCATATTGGTAATGCTCATTAAATTTTTTGATTCACTTAATTGTATAGTGGAAGAATTGTTGGAAGATAATAAAAGAGGCCATGCTCCTTGATAATGCATGTATGGGGTATCATTCTTTATAATTGTTACTTCAAAAAAAACCTGGCCACTGTCCACAACGACTGGGTTTGATTTAATTTCTTTTTGTGCTGTGCCGCTATCCTTTATTTGTTGAAGAGCAGGATTATTTGTTTTTGATTGGCAGCCAGCTAATATCAGTAAACTTATTACAGCAATGTATTTTGCAATCCGGTGTTGTTTCATATAGAAGCTCATTAGTTAGTTGTTTTATTATTTTTAATCCAGGCTGCACTTAATTCTTTAACATAAGGATGCTGCCCGATCTCCCTAATAAAAGGGCTTAGTTCTTTCATATACATCAGGTACTTTCTATACTCCGCAGCTCCCGAAACTTTCGCCTTTTCATTTATCTTACTTACTTTTTCAAAGCTAAATAGAGAAACATCTTTATCAAACGCTGCTTTTATTGCAGGCTTATTGTTTTGTTGCACCGCTTTTAAATAAGATTCCAGCTGGGCCTGTCGTGTTACACAGAAATTTTTTATTTCAGGATCGGTAAAGCCTGGAACTTTTACACTTTCTATGCCTTGTGTGAAAGCAGCATTACAACAAAAGCAAAGGCTGCATATGACTATTATTGTTTTCATATAATTTGCACAGTTAATTCTTCTTTTACCTTTTATAATATTTTTCATTGTATTTTTTATAATAATCGGAGTTTATGATTTCTGTTTGATAGGGCATTGATTGCATAAGCCATATTGTAAACTTTTGTTCTTCTTCAGTGGTGGAGCGTGCTTTTTGTTCCATTTTATTCCTGTTGTTAAATTGCTTTCCTTCTTCTGCAAATAATTTCATAGTTGTTGCTTCGTCTCTATTGCGTATTGCCGTTACAACTTTTTTTAAATAGGCAGTGTAACTACTAAAATATTTTGTAAGAGCTGCGTCGGTAAAATCGGGCGCCTGTAGTTCTATAGATGTATTTGATGCAGGGCTTTCCTTTTTCGTAGTGTCCCGGATCGATGTTTTTGTAAGATCTACGGTGGCTTTGTCATTGTTACAGGATACCAGAGTAAAGCTGCAAAAAGAAATAAGTAGGTAAAAAACTATGTTCTTTTTCATTCAAATTATTTTTGAGCTTGTGCACAAGCTATATTATGAAGGCCAGTTTGAAATCGATAATGAGTAGAACCAGGAGTGAACTATGCAGAAAGCTGGTTACAGATGATGAATAGTAAAAGGTTGGCCCGGTGCTTACGAAAAGAATATAAATGCTGGTTTTACGGGAATCGAACAATTTGTAATTTCAATTTTGTTCGTCTCCGCTAAAATACTTTTATCTTAACACCGGATTTACGGTAAATAAATAGTTATAACGTAAATTAGTAAATTGCAGCAAATGAAAACCTCCATTTCATATCTTCCGCAAATAAAGCAAGACCAGATCCTGCAAGTAGCAGATATAATTAAAGAGGTAGCCAACCCGCAGAAGATTATATTGTTTGGCAGTTATGCACGCAATACCTGGGTTGAAGACAAGTATTTTGAAAATGGAATACAATATGAGTACATCAGCGATTACGATTTCCTGATTGTCACCAAAGGCATTACTGAGAAAGAATTTGTTTTAGTTGACAAGATTTTGAATAAAAGCAGGGACAGGTTTGCAACACCCGTTAATGCAATAATTCATGATATCGATTATATAAATGAAGGACTGGAAATTGGCCAGTACTTTTTCACTGACATCGTTACAGAAGGAATTTTGCTTTTCGATAATAATGCTACAGAATTTTCGAAACCCCGCGAGCTTTCAAATAAGGAATTACAAAAGAAAGCTCAAAACTATTTCGATACCTGGTATGTCGAGTCTTCGGACTTTATGGACGGCGTATTATTATACCAGGAAAAAGAAAAATATAGAAAATCGATTTTTCTGTTGCACCAGGCAGCAGAGCATTTTTATAATACTGTTTTATTAGTCTTTACAGGTTATAAACCCAAGACACATAACCTGGATAAACTCCGGCATTTTACCAAACAGTTATCTACAGAACTTTTTGCAATTTTTCCTTTTCCGGTAACAGACAAAAATGAAAATCATTTGTTCGATCTTATAAAAAGGGGATATATTGATGCCCGTTATAAAAATGATTATTCCATAACAAAAGATGAGCTCAAAACGCTCATCGACAGGATTTGGCAAATGCAAAAAGTGGTACAAAAAATTTGCCTGAATAAAATTCAGCTATTGGCCAGTGATTAAGCGAACCCATAAAAAAGGAGTAGAGTTCAATGATAAAATTGAAGAAAATAAAACAGCTTAGTTGCGGTGATAAGCGATGGGTCTTCTGTATAAATTAATACATTTCTGCCCGAAAGATGTATAAATTTTATTTTTTTATCTTTCCTTTTTTGATTGTTCCTTTATTCTTTAGCACTTTTAATTTATCCTTTTTCCTGTTTTTTATAGCTACAGCTTTTTCCGGAAAAAATATTCGGGGAGATACATTAAAATGATCAGCCAAAACATTAACATGTGACATATTGTATTTAGCCCTTGTATTGGGACTTTCAATATCACCAATATAAGACCTGGAAACTTCTAAAATATTAGCAATATCCTCTTGCGTTAAGCCTTTTTCCAGCCGAAATTTTCGTACGTAATCAATTACGAATTGTTCAATGGGGCTAATATGGTCTTGAGCTTTCATTAGAAGGCTCAAGTAAACAAACAAAAAAAATAATCTTGTCGTATATGTACGTCATAATCCCTTTTTTTGTATATTTGGTTTGTCTATTATTTTTTCATCTCATCACTGCGAACCTGGGAAATTCCGGTAATCATGAGATTGAAACATTCACATAACTTCTTAGGGGGCAGTGTACCATTTTGTTACAGGGGTATTTTCTCAGGTCTCAGTAATGAAACAGTGGGCACTGCTCTCTATTTTCACCCGCTCTACCATTATTACTTTCCATTATTGTACCGTTATGCAAGGCGATTGACCGCCGAAGACAGTACCGCTTTTGAACTTGCGGCTGATGTGTTAAAGGATCAGTATGCCATTGATGGTGTTGCTGTCTCTGCTAACCTGCGGGCACTGCTGCGGGTTGACCTGTACAACCGCTGCTCATTTTTTAACCAGTCACGCGTTTTTGACCGGCCACCTCTTAAACTACCGATAACAGGATTGTTCCTATGAGTAAGCCCTACCATAACCCACTTGTTGAATGGCTCAAAAGCCTCTATGAGCGTAAGCCCAAAAACCCAACTTGAGTTTTAGCATTTAGATTTTCATCCATTTCTTCATTTAAAACTTCAATGCAATGAGACTAATTTATTGCCTAATAATATTCCTATGCCCGTACCTGGGCATTGGCCAAATGGCTAATGGCCTTGCACCGCTGAAAATAGGAGAGCGTGTGCCGAACCTGGAGTTTGATAATGTACTCAATGCTGCCTATAAATCCACCAGACTTGGTGCCTCGTTTGACAGGCTTATTATTGCTGATTTTTGGGCTACATGGTGCAGTTCCTGTATCAGGGAATTCCCTAAACTGGATTCTTTGCAGGACTTGTTTAAAGATCGCTTAGCTGTATTGCTCGTAAATAATCCCAGGAGCGGCGACAATGAAAAGAAGGTAAATTCCTTTTTTGAAAAAAAACGCA
>JBDUCW010000227.1:0-4246 GCA_040003235.1 Ferruginibacter sp.
GCCTCCCTGCATTTTTTCCAACTGTTCACTTTATCTGCACCATACATTTTCAATACCCTTTGCTCATTAAGTATAAAGTTGAGCTTGCCCCAATGTAACGTATAATCTATACCTTTTTGCTCCAGACGTGTCCACACGGTTTCAAAAAAATCGCGCGTAACTGAGGCATCTACGCCATCCATTTCTATCACGCAGGTTTTGGCAAACCTGGTAAAGGCTATTGTTGCCGGTGTGCCTTTTACAAAACGAAGGGCGATACCACCTGCAAATGGCTTGGCTGCATTGGTGGCAAGAATGGTGTCAATAACGGCAGCTATATCCTTAACATCAACAGCAAATGCTGCGCTCGCTATCTGTCCCCTGAAACGGCTTACCCTGAATATTTCACCGATAGTCTTTGGGTCAACTGTAGCTGCACGAAGAACAGTTTTGAAGAGACCATTTACCAGCGGACCAACTAACAGCTTGTCCACTTTTGCACCTAACTTATCGAGCAATGTTGAAATAATCCCGTTAAGGTCTTCTCCATAAGGCGTGGTGCTGGGTAACGGATCATGATTGGGAACATAAGCGGCAGGGCAGGGCACTTTGCAGAAAGTTCTTACATAAATTCCTTTTGCTGGATCATCTTTTCCAAAATTGAAAGGATTGATGTTTATTTCGAGGTGGTACAACTGCATGTCAGGACTTTCGGCAGGCATGCCCGGTAATAATGTCCTCAATTTATTAATATCAAGAGCCTGGATGGCATCGGTGAGTTCTTTCGTATAGGCTACGTTATCAAACCTGAATTCTTTAAGTAAAAAAAGCGGATCAGTTTCGAACAGCAAGCCATGTATAATGCCGAAAGACCCAAAGCTCACAATGGCTGCGTTGAACATTTCATCATCTCTTACCGGTGTGGCTCCCAGCGCATTTAAAAATTCATCGGATACCACAGGGTATGAAGCACGCTCCAGCCATATATGCTTATCGGCTCCTGTAATAAGATGCAGCCCCACAACAGCATCGTGTACAGCTCCCGTAAACAGTGCGCCTCCATGTGTGCCTGTAGAGGTAGCCCCGGCAACAGTCTGCCCGTTACTGCCACCTGATGCACGTATGCACCTGAGTGGATTGGTGCGGATTTCCAGCATATCGTTCAGGTAAGAAATGGATGTTCCGCATTGCACGAGCCTTACATCAGCTTCACTTTTACCTGTAGCAAGATATTGCGGCACGAGTGAAGATTTGCCCAGCGGGAAAATAAGATTCAGCCTTTTTGTATTGATCATTCCACCTTCGCTCATAGCCACCTCAGAGAATGACCAGTTATTACCCATTGCCCTGATGGGTGTACCGGTGGTGATAGCATTGCCAATGATCCATTGCAGGCTGGCGGTGGTTGCGTTATAATCTTCCAGCCGTGTTTGCACTGAATCTATTGCAAGATCATAAGAGGCGCCTGGTTTAAAGTGATGTTTAAAATTCTGATGGGCATTTTCCCATGGGTCGGGCGTGTTGAAGTTTGATACCCCTTTTGGTAATGTTGACATGGTGTGATGATTAAATAAAATGAAAAAAACAATAATCCCGGTGAATTTAATGTCCTATTGCCGGGGCGGGATCACGTTGCACCTGGGAGCAATCCCATTCTATCCGCTGCGGGATAACTATACCAATTGTAATAAAAGAAATAATGATGAATCCCGGGGTGGTGGTTACTCTTGTCTTTGAGATATTACTGCCTGACCCACATTCGGCCGGCAACGGGTCATTCTTTGATACGAGACCCCACAGGTAAGAGTAATGCGTTTTTACATGGGTAAGCTGGTGAGCCTGTGCAGGCATATCGCTGTCACCATGCGATATTACTGTATAACTTACTTTGCACGAGGCCAGCGAGAATAGGCATACGATTACCGTTAGCCTTAACAGAATTGATTTTGCCATTATTTTGGTTTATGAATTTTGAGTAACAAATTCGAAGTTGTGAAAGTGGGGTAAATATAATATTTGTTTTAAATAAAAATTTATTGTTTTAGTCCCCGCCCTGGTCACTAATGCTTCCTGTTGGAAAGGTTGCAAGTGTTGCCCTATTGAATTATTTATTTCAAAACGCAGCAACAAAATGGAAACGGAGAAGTAATCCCTTCTTTTATTTTCCTGTATGATTATTGCTTGAACCAGGATGCTCATTGTTTGAACCTGACCTGACATTCTTTCCGATAAGATTGCAATTGCTTTATCATTACTTGACATGGTTTATGATGCGACACATAACTTTCAGGGGTCAGATAAAACAAGGGAAAGTTTACCTATATATAAAGGTGTAACTCCTTGAAGTCATTTTGCCCGGGGTGAGTATTGGGAAAAATAACAAGAGAATAATAAAAGACGTTTCATGCATCTTATGGAAAACAATAACTTAAAAGCAGCGGGCGTTAATTGTTATTAGAAAAAATCGTTTAGGCTGCAAAAAGAAAGTCTGTCAATTATGCCAAAATCAGGTTGCCAGGTTTACGTTATTGAACTTTCAAAACGTGTATTTACTGAGGATAGTAAATTCCGGAATGCTAATCCTCAATTTAACGGAGTACTCGAATGTTTATATGTTGGGATGAACAGTAAAACTCCGGCCGAAAGACTTAAACAACATACAACAGGATATAGAAACCAAAAAGGTCATAAACTTTCTTCTAACATAGTTCAAAAATACGGCACCTACCTCAGGGCAAACGCATCAAATTTTCACCAAATTTTTCAGGTACTCGAAATCATAGCTTGACATTTTCCTTCTGCGTTTGATACTCCTTTTGTCTCCATCATAAGACTTCACTACATTGAGAGCTATTTTTCGGCAAAGAGAGAAATTTTGTCCTTCGTTTTCTTTTCGTTTGCGACTTTTATCTTCTTTAAATGTTACATCTAGTGTCCAGTGCAATTCATTCTCTACACTCCAATGTTTTCTTATTCCTAAATTCATGTCCGAAGCATCTGTTGCCAAACTTGATATGTAATAGGACTTTTCTTTTGTCGCCACATTTTTAATCTCCCGTATTCTTGTTACCTCTACGATGGATTTACAATCCTTCCATTTTTGTGTTGCATCTATCAACTCTAAATTGGTTATCGCTTTGCAAGTTCTGGTTTCTATTCGTCCATGATCCTTTTCTATTGTTTCATTTTTACTTTGAATGGCTTGATGCTCGAATGCAGTTTGTATTTGTTCTGATAGTTCCTTTTGGTTGTCTTTTACAGCTAAAATATAATCTGCGCCTTGTTCAACAATTTGTTCGGCTATTTGATGTTGGCAGCCCATCGCATCAATGGTTATCACGCAACCTTTTATATCTAACATCTTGAGCAACTCAGGAATAGCAGTTATTTCATTGCTTTTTTCATCGGTTTTAAATTGACCTAATAACACACTGTTTGAACTTGACCAGGCATGAACAATGTGCAACATCTTTTTACCTTTCGATTCATCTCTACTGCCCTTTATACTTTTTCCATCCACATGAATATATCTATTGTCGTTTCCGAAGATACTTTTTACCCATGCTATAAAACAGCGTTCAAACTCTGTAGGATTAATTATGGAGAACACACGCTCGAAAGTGTCATGTGACGGTATTCCATTCGGCAATTCAAAGTACTCACGAAGATGTTTTTCTTTGGAACGAGCCCAATCAACTATATCCTGCCATTCATCACATTCAGCTATCAAGGCTATGATGGTGATGCCGATTATATCTATTAGTTTGTGTTTTGTGCGACCCAACACTCTTGGTTCACTGATGTTTTGAAAATGCGTTTTGATACTCATAGTTTTTTGTTTGCAAAAAACTATCGCATTTTTATTTCCACCTATCCCTTTGTTATCATAGTCCTATTTCTTTTCAATACCCTATTGTTAATTTTGATGCGTTTGCCCTGGGCCGCAGTAACCACATTCAAAGTATCATTTCTGAAAACCGAAGGATGTGCAAGCATCATTGGTGCAGACCAATGCACAAAGTCTTTTGATGTTGCAAACACAACTCTTTAACCGGGTTTGTCTTCATCAACCATTCCATTGCTCCATGCAGCAATCAATTTTTGTTTAAAAAAAGTAATGCACGGGTGATGAGAATACATCCACGTTTGAGATGGAACATAAATCATCTGCCGCTCAATTTTTAATTTCTTAATCGCTTCCGTTTCTGCATAATTATTTCTTATGCCTGATTGCGCAAGTGTTACACCAGGAATAAGTGTTGTGAAA
>JBDUCW010000125.1:0-14399 GCA_040003235.1 Ferruginibacter sp.
ACAGCATGAAACCCTGGAAAACATCCAACCAGATGACAGCCTGCATTCCACCTTTTAAATTGACGATGATCAATATCATCCCAACAACTGCAAGAATGAGATATGCATCTATGCCGGTAATTTTGTTAATGGCAACAGCAATTAAAAACAACACTGTGCCCATTCCTGCAAACTGCCTTAATATAAATGCGGATGAACTGTAATAGCGTGCGAATGTTCCGAAACGTTTTTCAAAATATTCGTAAGTACTTAACCCGATCACTTTTCTATACAGCGGAACAATGAACCAGATGGTTCCCAATAAAACGATGGGCACCATTAATCCCTGCACCAACAAAATCCAGTTGCTGGTAAATCCCTGTGCCGGATATCCTAAAAATGTTACACTGCTGATCAATGTTGATAATAAAGAAAGTCCCAAAGCCCAGGATGGAAAATTTCCTTTTGCTAAAAAGAAAGTCTGCGTTGTCTTTTGCCTGTTGGCAAAACGGAAACCAAGGTATAGTGTAATGGCTAACACTACAATTATGATAATATAATCTATGACATGCAATGAATTCATATTTCGGAACCGTTAATGATTTTAATTTTCAAAATCCCATATACCGTTTGGCCAATCGTAACTTCCTGGCTTTACGGTGATGTGCAATCCTTCATTCTGTTTTACTTTTATTCTTACCACACCACGTTTCAATTCAGTCACAGGAATAAATATATTATAACCCAACCGGTCGATCACCGCCGCCGCTGTTGAACCTCCTTCTATAAATAATTCTCTTACCGCTGCTTTAGCAAACAACATTTCAACTGCAAGTGCCATTTTCTGACGTAACAGCAAAGCAGTCGTTCCTGTTGCAACCGTTTCAGGATCGATCGCAATGATCGCTCTTCCATGTAAGATCAATATACCTGTCGTTTCACTTGCCCAGTTACGCATCAGCAGATCATTAACAGGCATTGCTGTCAAAAATTCAGCAGGCAGATAACTTACAGGTCCGCCATTCTTTTTTATTGAATGAATGGACGCTACTGCTTTGCTGAAAGTGCTGCCGCATACAAACAGCATGGGCAACTGAAACTCCGGTGCTTCTTCAATCTCGTCTCTGAAAGGAATATTTTTCGCGGCGAGCAATGCTGAAAAAAAATCACCGCCACCAACGGGCAATATATTTTCTTTGATCAGCGAAGCCCAATGATCCAGGTCATTTTTATTTTCAACTTCAGCAATAAAAATTCCTTTGTTCGGTAACTGAGAGCTGCGTTTACAAACCGATACCGTTCCATTGCTTTTTATCATTTCTTTTACGTCGGAACTGGAAATGGCGAACTCGGGATCTTTTGAAAAGCTGGTCAGGTGAATGGGCGTATCATTCAAAAAATAATTTCCGTCTTTGATCGTTCTGCCCAAAGATGGATTTGCAGGAACAATTAAAACTGTATCAGCATTCATCAGTTTCATCTGCATTTCAATTTCCGGAAGAATATGTCCGCGTAAAACGGAATCATTTTTTTTGTAGATGAAATCCGGTTTCATTTTCAGCAATGACTTAAAAATATTTTCAGTAACACTGACTGCAGTTGCTTCGTCCATTGATCTTGTATCTGCAGAAATGATTAGTAGATCTGCTGTACTTTTTTCATTTACAGTTGCGCATATTTCTACTGTCAGCCGGAAATGCAGCGCCAGTCCTGCAATTTCAGCTGCTCCCGTAAAATCATCTGCGAATACTGCTATCATAAATTATACCCCCGTCCCCCGAAGGAGAGTTTGTTTTGACAAAAATTTGTATTCCGTTCCTTATTATTTATTTCTTATTCCTTATTCTTTATTTCTTATTCCTTATTCTTTATTTCTTATTCTTTTATACCTGCTCAACTGCACCGCCGACTCAATTGCCAGTACCATTGCATCATGGCTTGCAATTCCTTTTCCGGCAATCTCAAATGCAGTTCCATGATCAACTGATGTGCGTATGATTGGTAAACCCATCGTGATGTTCACACCCTTTACACTGTCCATCTGATTTTTTTCCGAGTTCCATTTAAATCCTGCCAGTTTAAAAGGAATATGGCCCTGATCGTGATACATCGCTACAACTCCACCATAATAACCGGTTGCGGCTTTTGCAAACATGGTATCCGGAGGAACCGGGCCTTCAACTTCGTAACCCATTGCTCTCGCCGCTTCCACTGCCGGCAAAATTTCCTCGGCATCTTCTGTTCCGAATAAACCCGAATCTCCGGCATGCGGATTCAATCCTGCGATGCCGATCTTTAAATTTGTTTCACCAAGTTGCAGCATTCCGTTGTGTAATAATTCCGTTACTTCAAGAATCCGTTCTTTCTTGACAAGATCACAGGCCTGTCGCAATGAAACATGCGTGGAGACATGAATCACTTTCATTTTTTCTTCAACCAACAACATGGCGTATTTTGAAGTACCGGTGTAATGCGCATAAATTTCTGTATGCCCTGCAAAATGATGACCGGCTTCGTTGATCGATTTTTTATTGATCGGTCCGGTTACTGTTGCGTCAACTTCTTTTGCCAAAGCAAGTTCAATAACTTTTTTTACTGCTTCAAAAGATGCGTTGCCCGACATGGCTGATATCGTTCCAAACTGCAATTTATTTCTGTCAACATTTTTTAAATCGAAAACATCAATCACGTCGAATTCAAATTTTGCATCAACAACCTTTGTGATTGGATTGATGGAAGCATTTAGTTTCAACAACTCAATGATATCAGTGAATACGCCGGCATCGCCCACCAGTAGCGGTCTGCATATTTCATAAATACTTTTTTCCAGCAATGCTTTGATGGCGATCTCCGGTCCGATGCTGGCAGGATCTCCCATGGTAATTGCTATAATTGGTTTATCCATTAGTGAGTAGTTATTAGTGAGTAGCAAGTAGTGAATAGCCGCAATCAGAACAATGTCTAAAAATCAACTATTCAACTACCTAACCATTCAGTAATTCTTTATATTGATTAATAATATTGTTTTTATCTTTTTCCGGTAAAGACTGCAATGGTGGCATTACAAATTCTTTACACAGATTTTCTTTGGCCATTAATATTTTTAATGCCGACAGCGATTCGCCCAATGTCCTCCCCTGCTGATATAAATTTCCGAGTTCATCTGATCTGTGCTGCAGTTGAAATGCAGTATCGTGATCATTTGCTTTTATTGCATTGAACATGTCTTCATATAATTTTGCATCAAGATTTCCGGTACTCGGTATCAGACCATCTGAGCCTCCTATTAAAGCGACTGCCGAACGGGCGGCCCATCCTAAAAAATGACTGAAATCATTCCGGTGCGACCATAGTGCCAGCGATTGCTGCAAACGTTCATCGCTGCGTTCAGAATCTTTTGTGGCAACTATATTTTCATGATGGCTTAATTCATCGATCAGTTCCAGCGGGATTGACATATGGATTGTTGCCGGAATATTATAAATAATCAACGGGCCTCTTACTGCATCAGCGAGTTGTTCAAAATATTTTTTCATCTGGCTCACAGTCATTGCATAATACGCTGGAAGCGTTGCAGCCACAGCATCTACGCCGGTATTAAAACAAAATTCAGCCAGTTCAACAGATTCTTCAAAACAATTAGAAGAAATTCCTGCATATAATAAAGTATCGTTTTGTTTTAAGGACTGAGCTTTTTTAATATACTGTTTTTTTAAAGCCATTGACAAAGAAGCTGACTCACCCGTTGTGCCGAGAATAAATGGCGATGCATTGCATTTATAAAAATGAATAAACATTTTTTCGATTGCTTCATGATCAAGCCGATGTTCCTGTGTCAACGGCGTGACTGCAGGAATTACAATGCCCCGGTATTTTTTTTCTGTATTCATATTTAATAAGCTGCCATATAAATATCAATGGCGTCTTTTTCTTTTATTTCTCTTGGATTATTTTTCAGCAGGCGTTGTATCTTCACTGCTTCAGCAGCCATTTTCGGAATAGCCGATGAAGGAACGTTTACTTCTCTGAGCGTTGACGGACTGCTACAGTCTTTTATCAATTCTCTTATTTTTTCAACGCCCTTCCTCGCTGTTTCCATTTTATCTTCTTCAGGAAAACAACCCAATGCAACTGCAACGTCTGCGTATTTTCCCAGTGATGCCTCTAAATTATATTCCATCACATAAGGCAGCAGTAAAGCGTTTGAAAGTCCGTGCGCCAGGTGAAACATACTTCCTAACGGATACGATAAAGCGTGAACGCCGGCTGTGTTGACAGGGCCGAGACAAAAGCCACCGAGCAGACTTCCCATCGACATATTTGATCTTGCTGCTGCATCTTCAGGATCGGTAACAGCCTTTACAATATTTGCTGCAATAAGCTGCATACCTTCAAACGCATACATATCTATAAAGGGCAAGGCAAATTTATTGGTATATGCTTCGAGACAATGTGTTAAAGCATCCAGTCCCGTTGCTGCTGTAATGGCCGGTGGTACAGTAATGCTGAGCAACGGATCTACATATACAATATCCGGTACTAAAAAAGAACTGATGATTCCTTTCTTCTGCCCATCTGCATTATCAATCAGAATGGCATTCGGCGAAACCTCACTGCCAGTGCCCGATGTAGCCGGCATGCAGATCAGTTTTTTCTTTCTTTGTTTTAATAAACCAATACCAACATAATCCTTTAATTGCTGATCATTATCTAATTGCGCGGCAATAAGCTTTGCAATATCCAATACACTTCCACCGCCGATGCCGATGATCAAATCAGGATCGAATGGGGTTATTTCTTTCAGCAGTTTTTTAAAATCTTCAAAGGAGGGTTCCTGTTCAATACTTGTATCAATATTGATCGCAACACCTGCGTCATTTAATTCTTTTATAACAGGACTGATACTATTCAGCAAAGGCTTGATCGTAATGATCAATACTTTTTTGCAGGACAAAGCAATGACTTCTGCAGCGACTTCTTTTAAAGAACCGTTACCGAAAACCAGCTTTCCGGGGAAATGAATATTCAGTTGTTGTAATGGCTTCATTGTTTTTTACCGCTAAGACACTAAGCCGCGTACTTTTTTATTATTGATATTTTTTATTTCTTCTTTTATAGAAAATTAAAACCTGAATTCTATTCTATATAATGAACCCGTTTTAAGGAATTATCAAATCACCAAATTACCGAATCATCAAATTGACCTCCGCGGTTAGAATGCCGGATCCAGCGGCACTTTCGACATTGCCAACTGTTCTGCATTCACCGGAACTATTTTTAATCTTTCACACCAGCCCAGGAAACTTTCATGTATCTCATCCAGTGTTTGTTTTTGCTGCGGTGTTAATTCAAGTGCTGTTGCACGGCTGATCGTTCTGACAGGCAATCCTCTTTTCCGTAAAAAATATTTTGCACTCATTGGGTAAGCAACATGAATCAACGGATCAACACGGCTCAGTTCCGATTGGAGCCATTTCACTTCTTCCTGTTTTTCGGGATCAGTTGCATTGTTACACATCCACACCAAAATCTCGGGATAAAAATTTCCAGATATGGATGACATGCCTCTTGCACCCATCTGCAGTGAATACATGGCATTGGGTGTATGTGCATCATAAAACTCCAGTTTGTTATTTCCTACAGTCATTTCAAGTTTTGCTTTCACTGCTTCCAGATCAATCGATGTGTCTTTATGATAAACAAGTCTGTCTGTATTCAGCAATGTTTTAAAAACCTGTGCAGAAATAATTCTTTTATAAGGCGCAGGACATTCATACAATCCCAAGGGAATATTTCCGGTGAGGTTAAACATCTTATCAAAATTCATCAACAGGATATCATCACCATCTTCAATATTTGCAAAATGACCGGTGATGAGAATGACTGCATTAATACCGGTATTAAATATTTTTTTGGTGAATTCAGCTTTGTCTTCAATCGTCAAACCGAATGAACCCGTGGCCACGACCGGAACACGGCCGTTTACATAACGTACAATATGCCGCGTCAGTTCCAGTCTTTCATCTTCGGTAATGCTGTACATCTCACTGCTTAGACAATTGGCAAAAAAACCTTTCACGCCAGCGGCGAGATAAAAATCAATTAGTACTGATACTACATCAAGGTCCACTTTTGCTTTCAGATTGAATGGTGTGATCATTACGGGGACGAATTTTTTTTCTGCTAAACTCATATCTTTTAAATTAAAAATTAAGAATTAATTACTACAGCTTCTTTCCTTCTGGTTGCCGTTAATAACAACCCAGTTAAAAAAATACTCAGTGTACCTATAACAATGATCATATTTTCATGCAAAGGATTTTTCAGGAATGCATATTTTTCAGGAAGATAACCGGATAAGGTCATCCACAAAATCACGATCACGCCGATGATAACCGCGGTGGCGGCCGCATGATTTTTTGTTCTCCTGCTGATAATACCCAATAAAAAAAGTCCGAGCATACCACCGGCAAAAATGCCTGACAGTTTCCACCAGATATCCAGCAAACTTTTAATACCGATCATTGCAATGCCTGCAAAAAGCCCGAGCAATCCAAAAATAACCGTTGCAAATTTCAACGCATACAGATGTTGTTTTTCAGTCATCGTTTTATTAAAATATCTCTTATGAATATCCACTGTAAAAACTGTAGCTGATGCATTCATTCCGGAACTGATGCTGCTCATTGCTGCAGATAATATTGCGGAGACGATTAATCCAACAAGTCCTGTCGGAACTTTCGTCACCATAAAATGAGGCAATACTTTATCCCCATAATCAGCAGGAGTCAATGTTGCAGCAAGTGCTGTTACCTGAGTTGCAGATCCGTGCATATTCAATTTGCCCGCGGCTACCTGCTCTTTAACAGCTACGATCATTTCAGGATGAACCTGGTAATAAGCATACAATGAAGAACCGATAACAAAAAATAATAAAGATGCGGGCACATACATTGCAACGCACAACCAGATAGAACGTGAAGCCTGTTTTGCAGAAACGGCGGTATGATAACGCTGAATATAATTCTGGTCCATACCAAAATTATTCAGGTTAATAAAAAATCCGTAAAAGAGAACGACCCAGAAAGTAGATTGCGTAAGATCAGGAGATATACTTCCAAGACTGAATTTATGATCGTTACTGCTGATGCTGACAATATTTTTAATCCCACCAGGCATGCCTTTAATAATAAGATATAATATTAACAGCGCACCGAGTGTTTTAATAATGCCTTGTGCAACTTCTGTCCAGATCACTGCTTCCATTCCGCCGAGTACCGTATAGATGATAATGCAGATGCCCATTACGATCATGATGGTACTCATTTCGTAGCCGAGCAATGCCTGCAGACTTAATGCAATACCAAAAAATATAGAACCCATTCTTGCGAGTTGCGTCAATAAAAAACAGATCACGGCGTAAGTTCTTGCCCATGGCCCGAATCTTTTTTCGAGATGTGTATAGGCAGAGATCTCCCCGGTATTTCTATAAAACGGAACAAAATATTTTGAAGCGATCCAAGCAGCAAAAGGCATGGAGATGCTGAACACGAAAGCATTCCAGTTACTGCCGAATGCTTTTCCCGGAACACCTAAAAATGTATTACTGCTTAAGAAAGTTGCATAGATCGATAACCCGATTGCCCAGCCCGGAATTTTACCGGACGCAGTGGTGAACTGTCCGGATGTTTTATTTCTTTTGGAAAAATAAAATCCGATCAGCACCATAGTGATGAGATAAACAAGAATGATTGTTAGATCTATGACCGGAAGTTTGTTCATTTATCGATTTCGCTTTTCAATTAATGATTAATAATTAATGATTAATGATTTTCTAAACTAATAACAGTGTTTTATATTTTTAATATTTTTCAAACCGAAAAAATTATTAATTATAAATCATTAATTTTTAATTGTCTTCTGACGGTTTCAAATTCAACGCAGCCTGCCCGCCCGGCCATTGTTCATTTACAATTGCTTTCATTTCAAGTTTTGCCGGATCGATTGTTACGTGTTTGATCCTTTCTCTTCTCCAGGTATAAACAATATGTACCATTCCGTCTTTTGTTTGAATGACTGAAGGATACGAATATTGCCCAATCGGTGAATCTTCCAATACCAACGACGCATACCATTGCTTCCCGTCTTTTGATATTGCTACATTTAAAGGTGTTCTGGCTCCTTTTCCGTTGGGCAATGAATCGGCCGGCTTAACATGATTGTACACCAGTAGCTGGCGGCCATCCTTCAACGTTACCGCGTCCGTTCCGGAATTATTGTTTGGTAATGTAGACGCCTTCACTGCAGTCCATGTTTTTCCATTATCATGAGACCAGGATTCATTGATCGTCTTGTTTTTACTCCTGCACAAAATCTGCAGTTGTTTATTTTTATAGATCAATATACTTGGCTGAATGGCAGAAATAATTTTACCATCGTTCAATGAATCTGTTTTGCGCCATGTTTTGCCGAAGTCTTTGGTAATTTCAAAATGAACTTTCCATCCGGTCTTTTCTGTACTCGAAGGGCACCAGAGTTCATTGCCGATCATGATGGGCTTGTTCTTGATGGGCCCTAAATATCCATCGGGTAATGCTTCCCGCTCGCTCCAGGTATATCCGTTATCTTTTGAACGTTTCATGTAACCTTTCCATCCGGCAACATTAGGTCCTATTTTATAAAACAATAACAGGTCGCCGTTTTTTTCCTGGTACAAAACCGGATTGTAACAGGCATATCTTAATGTATCGCTTAAGATACCATCTGCTGCCATTAAAGGCGCAGTCCACTTTTTATTAATATAGTGACTTGTCCAGATGCAGACATCTTTATTACCCTCCTTCGTTCCGCCAAACCACGCTGCTATCAAGCCTTTCGGAGTTTCGGCAATAGTGCTTGCATGACTTTGCGGGAATGACGCTTTTTCAAAAATGAACTCATCCACCAATATTCCCTTCTTCCATTTTTGCTGGGCGAAGAGAATCGAATTAGAAATTATCAATCCAATCAGGAATAAATATTTATATAGTGATCTATTTTTCATTTTATGTTTTTGGTTTTACGTTCTACGTTTTACGTAATACGTAGAACGTATTACTTTTTACTCTTCCCGGCCTTTATCTTATCCGTATAATCTCTATACAACTGTCTCCAGCTTCTCCCGTTGTTATTTAAATACTGTTCGCATTTTGTTTTATAAATTTCAAAGATGGCCGAGATCTCTTTCATGCTTTTATAATCAATTGCCTGTTCCCGTGCCTGTTTTAAATTTTTCAGAATTTCAGTCTCTTCTTTCGGTGTCAGGTCTGTAACGATCGACCAGTAACCTTTCAGTGTAAAAGCAACTTTGCCTACAGTATATTTATCAAGTATCATTTCCGTCTGAGTCGAATCAAGTTCTGTTTTCAATACCATCATTAAGTTGTCATGAATCGATTTTGGTTTAGTGGAACAGATAATGACCTCACGATCCAGTTCCAATAATTTATTGCCGGTAGCAGGATTTATTCCCTCAGGAACCAATGAAGAAGGATGATCATTGTGCCAGTCCCGAACTGCTTTCAGCTGTGTCATGATTGCATCTTGTACTTTCTGAGCTTTTGCCTGATCAGTTAATTGCAATGCCATCGTCCATTCGGAGGATTTTTTTAGTATCGCAGAATCATCTTTTGATATTTGAGCCAATGCCGGTGATGATATTAACTGCATTGAAACAATTATGACTGATAGTCTGATAAAATTCATTTTATTTTTCATATAGCCTTAAAATTATTCCAGGTAATTAAGTTTTTGTCCTGATGGTTTTATATTGAAAACGTATGTTCCACTTCCTACCTTCACTGTTGTTATTCCTTCCCCTGAACTTATAACCTTGATATCTTTTGATTTACTGATCAGCATTCCAGACTCCATGATATTATCTGCTGTCGCAGGAATTTTAAGTATTGCTGATGTATTTGCGGGCACAGTCACTTTCCAGTCAACCGACTTTTTTTGATGCTGGTATTGGCTGATAATTTTTCCGTAAGGCGATTCATAACCGGCATTAACGTGATAAAGTTCATCGATCAGATTCAAACGCATGTTGATCTGTTTGAAAGCGACAGCTTTATTATCACTTTTAATTCCGCCAATATCTTCAAATAACCAGATCAACAGGTCGCCCAACAGCATTACATGATTTTGTGAATTCATTTGCGGACTTGCTGTATTACCGTTCCATAATTCCCAGATAGTAGTGGCACCCTGCTTCACCATGTATCCCCAACCGGGATAAGATGTGTTGGATGCGAGATCATAAGCAGCATCTGTTTTGCCATGAGTGGTCAATCCACGCATCAGCCATTGCGTGCCAATTACGCCGGTGCTGATGTGCATCTTATCTGTGAGCAGTTTCTTATATATCTTATTAAAGATGAGTGATTGCTTATCATCCGGAACCATTCCAAAATATAAAGGCAATAAATTAGCCGTAATCGTATTGTTGTCATATTGATTCAGGATATTGTTGAAAAATTTTGAATTGAAAGCATTACGGATATTTTTTGCAAGCAGCTCAAATGCAGCAGTGTCATTGCTTTGATGGTTGATCACTGCAAAGCGTTTCATGATCTCCAACAAATGATAATAATAAGCTGTCGCGATCAGCGCACCATTCGTGTTACGCATGCTGTCTTTGGATCTGATCAATTCCAGGCTTTCAGGTGGAACGCACCAATCCCCATATTTATCTTTGGTAATAATAAAATCTTTCATGAATTTATCCTTCATGTAACTCATCCATTTTTTCATGGATGCATAATGTTTGACGATACTTTGTTCATCAGCAAATTGCTGATGCAACATATCCGCAGCAAGTATATAAGTGCCCGGCCAGGTAACGTTATCAGTGTAATAATTCCAGAATGCGGGCGCTACATCAGGAATAGAACCTTCAGCTGTTTGTGATTGTTCAATATCATCCAGCCATTTTGCATACAGTGTTGAGTTATTGAATAAAAAACTTTCTCCCGTACAACCGGTTGCACGATCGCCAAGCCAGGGTTGCCTTTCATTGCGTTGAGGGCAATCAACAGGCATGCCTTTATAATCGGAAGCAATTCCCCACCAGGCATTCTGTACAATCCTGTTGATGATCGTATCCGAACAATTGAAAGAACCGATTGTAGAAAGATTATCATATACCATCTGCCCTTCGAAGTCTTCGGGCAAAGGCTCACCGGGATAATTATTAATTTCAACATATCGAAATCCGTGATATACAAAAGTCGGATGCCATTCTTCACCCCCTTCCCCTAAAGGGGAGTTTGTGGAGCCACGCAAAGTATATACATCGGTAACTTTTGCGTCACGCAGATTAGCAACATACAATTCACCATTGGGTTGAACGCTCTCTGCAAAACGCAGCGTTACTTTATCACCAGCATTCCCTTTAACTTTCATTTTGATCCAGCCGGCAAAATTCTGTCCCATATCAAGGACGAATTTTTTATCATTGATCTTTTTTATAGAGACCGGTTGAATGATGCGCATTACTTTCATCGGTTCGCTCATCTCTGATTTTAATTTTCCGGACGGCGCTTTTACCAACTCGGGCTTCAACCATTTGCTGTCATCATATTTTATATTATTCCAGCCGGTTAATTCTTTTGTAGCATCATATTCTTCGCCGTCGTATTCATTATCGGTTCTGATCGGACCGTCCACATTGAGTTTCCAGCTTTCATCACTCACAATTATTTTTTTTGTGCCGTCTTCATATTCAATCATTAACTGCAGCAACATCTTAGGAAAACCAAACGTGTTTATCTTTTGCGGTTTGTAATTCTGGCGCATTGTAAAGAAGCGGCCATTGCCCAAAACAATCCCGATCGCATTGTTCCCACTTTGCAAAGAAGCAGTAACATCGTAAGTATTGTACAAAACTGATTTTCTATAATCGGTTGGCGCGGGTGAGAGTACATGATCACCCATTTTTTTTTCGTTGATAAATAATTCATACAAACCAAGTCCGCATACATATACAGTCGCTCTTTTTATTTTACCGGATGATTGAAATTCTTTTCTGAAATATCTTGCAGATAATCTTGAAAATGTTGTGATACTGTCCCATGAAGATGCACGGTCATACCCGATCCATTTTGCTTTCCAGTCTGGTGCCGATAATCCAGTGGAAAAAAATGCAGTTTGCTTTTCTATTGCTTCAGCTTTATTGGTTATTACTTTTACTTTCCAGAAATATTTTGAAGCAGGTTGTAATTTCTTTCCGGAATAACTAACCAGTAGAGATTGGTCACTGTTTATTTTACCGGAATTCCATACATCAGCATTATTGGCTTTGAGTTTTTCTTCAGTGGAGCTGATCATCAACTGATAGGAAACCTGCGTTACGTTCCGTTGATCGCTTTGCAATTGCCAACTGAATCTTGGTTGTGATACATCAATCCCTTCAGGATCTGAAAGCATTTCGCAACGGAGGTTTTCAACTGTTACCTGCGCATGCAGATTTTGCAACAATCCTGATAAAATTACTAATATGAAAGTGATCGTTATTCTCATTAAATTATTCCTGCTTTGAAGAAAAATTAAAATACAAAACCAACTCTTTGGCCCGTGAAGGATCTTTTTCGTAATCATAAAATATATTCTTCATGCCCATCGGCCCGGTTGTTTCTGCTCGCTGCGTTTTTGTTCCGATAGCAGGAATGGCCTGCATGAAAGAAATATCTCCGGTCGGAAATGTTGGTTCGTAATTGTGCCATTGATCTGTTTTATATGCGGGCGTAAACAACCTCAGGAACACATCTTCATTTTCTGTAAGGACTGTAAAAGATTGTTCCCCGGTCATGAATCTGCACCAGTATAAGTTCGAGTAGTAGCCTTTAAACTCAGGATAGTTCCAGCTTTCACCGGTGACGGTATTATTATATATCTTATTCCACACGCCGAATTTATTTCCTTTCATCCTGTTCTTCCAAACGCGGTACGGGCCATTGCCCATGTAGTCAACTGCCTTTATTTCTTTTTCAGGAAATGAAAAATTAACGCCCAGCAAGGAAGTAAAATATGCAGATGGAAAATACCTGACTTTCATTTTTATCCAACCGGATGGATAGATCGTCCATTGCAAACTATTATAACTTTTTTTCCGGTCAAATGCAGATTCGATCACCAGGTTACTTTCCTGGTAGTGATAACTGAAATCTTTAAAATTATTTTCAGCCTCCTGCAGAACAGGGCCGTTAGTGAAAGGAATTTCACCCTTGTCATTATTTATACTGATGATGGAACCGGTATTTTTATTGATTGATAATTTTACCTGTCCGGCTATTACATTATAAATAGTATCATCAACGATCACCATTTTTATTTTGGAATCGCTTTTCTTTTCTATTGCTTTTACTGCAATGTCAACCGGCCGTGCAATAGGAAAACTCCAGGTGAAGATTTCTTTTTGATTGACATCTTTTGCAGTAACATATAAAACGTCATAAGTTTTCCAATTATTTGGCAAAGAAATTTTCAATTGTCCTTTTTGAAAAGGTTTGACATCTTGCGCAACAGCATCATTATTGATACTGATCGACGTTTCTGTTCCAGTCAGATTAAATTTCTTTAGTTCCCAATGAAAAGAACATTGATTGAGGTTGGTAAATGAAAAACGGTTTTCAATATTAAATGTCTGATCAAACTGAGCGGTAATTTCTTTCGGTTCAAAATAAACCGGGCTCCAGATTTCTTTGATCGCATAATAACTTCCTTCTTTTTCATGAAAAGGCCCCATGATACCATCTGCACCATGATTGCCATCAGTATCAACAGAATCATTTCTATCTTTTCTTACAACGCCTTCGTCGGCGAAGTCCCACAAAAATCCGCCGGCAGCTAAAGGATTTTTTAACATCGCATCCCAATAATCCTGCAGGCCGGCACCATGACCACCATCATACAATCCATGCAGAAATTCTGTGGGCATAATAATATCATGACCATGTTCATAATTTCCGATACCATAATTATATTCGCGGTAGTGCTGCGTTTCAATGCCATTGAATAATTGCCATGGATGAATAACATTACGGTGTTGTATATCCTGTTCATCAAACAAATGATCGAGTTCCAGGTTATGGCCACCTTCATTTCCATTCGACCATAAAATGATGGAAGGATGATTGCGGTCATGATCAAGCATTTCTTTTACAAGCTTTGTTCCGGTCTCAGTATCATAATGACCATGCCATCCTGCCAATTCATCCAATACAAATAAACCAAGCGAATCACATGCATCAAGAAAATGTGCATCTGGCGGGTAATGGCTCATGCGAACGGCATTCATGTTCATGTCTTTCATCAACCGCACATCTTCAATGCTCAATGCTTTGCTGGTAGTCCTTCCGGAAGTTGGCCAGAAAGAATGACGG
>JBDUCW010000126.1:0-14365 GCA_040003235.1 Ferruginibacter sp.
ACAAACAACAAACAACAAACAACAAACAACAAACAACAAACAACAAACAACAAATTACTATTCACATTCCATCACTTCGCAATCTTCATCTCCTCTTTCCGTCTCAATTGTTACATGCTTTATATTGTGATGTTCTAGCTCATGCCTAACCGCATGCCTGATCTTTTGTTCCTGTTCATTAGAGATCCCCTGCTGCAATACAAGATGCGCTGTTAATGCGTTTTCGGCTGTACTGATTGCCCAGATATGAATATGATGAAAATCTTTTACGCCATCCATTTTCAGGATACTGTTTTTAATATCATCCATATGAATATCTACAGGCACACCATCGAGAGAAAGGCGCAGACTATCTTTCAACAAACGCCAGGTACTGAAAAGAATTACAACTGCAACAGTAATACCTAAAACACTATCGACCCAGAACCAATGCGTATAAAAAATAATAATGCCTCCTGCTACCAATCCAAGTGAAACGGCCGCATCACTTGCCAGGTGCAGATAGGCGCTTTTTATATTCAGATCTTTTTCTTTTGTTTTGAAAAAAAGTAATGCAGTAGATGCGTTGATAAAAATGCCGATACCTGCCACCAGCGCAACTGTTTTTCCAGGAAGTGGAACAGGATTGATCAACCGGAATATGGCTTCATAGCTTATAGCACCGATAGACACCAGTAATATCACTGCATTGAAAAGCGCCACCAGGATCGTCGTCTTTTTGTAACCGTAAGTATAGGTATCCGTAGGTTTTACTTTCAGCATCTTCATCGCAAATAAAGAAAGTGCAAGACCTGCAACATCAGCAAGATTATGACCTGCATCAGACAGCAGGGATAAAGAATGTATTCTCAGTCCGGCGATCACTTCAATAATTACAAATAATAAATTGAGTGTGATGCCGACAATAAAAGCACGGCTCACATGCTCCATATTAATTGAATGATCGTGACCGTGATGATCGTGGTTATGCGCCATATCTACAGGAATATTATTTTTTTAGATGCTGCATCTTTATTCTTTTATCAGTTTGCTGAGCTGCAAATAGCCGGGAACACATTCGTCTTCTTCTACTTTGTCTTGATGCCTGATAACAATCCTGTAATTGTTTTTTACAGTTTGTGGCAGTATATCCTGCAGTTCATAAATATCATCCACATCTACACCATATTTATCATCAATATGCGAAGCTGCTTCTTTGTAGCCATAGGTTTTGTAAAAGTATGTCTGCTTTGATTGCTGGATAGCTTCCGCTTTATTGGCTGCCAGTACAAGCATGCGGTGATGATATTCATCAAACTCATTTTTTTTATATCCGCCAAGATTGATAAAAAAAAGTTTTAAAGAACTTTCGTTCTCCTCCACTGCATCATTTCTTAAAACGATATGAATAGAATGTCCATCAACAGTTTTAACTTCCCTCCATACATCAATATGAATATTTCCTTCGGCCTCCGGCCAGAAGTCATTGATAGCTGGCACCAGTTCTTTTAAAGAAGTGGCAATGCCAAAAAAAATATCGTGCTGTTCGGTCAAGCGCCCTGCTGGCGTGCTGCCCAGCATCAGCATAAATAATTTATTTTCCATGGAAAAATTTATATCAGATCTGTAAACTGTTACGCATAAAATTAATGATTAAAGCGGAAAAAAATTTTATACTATATCAATAAATAAAAAGATCCTGCTGTTGGGCAGGATCTTTTATCGAAACAGTTTTTATTAATGTTGTACGGTCATCCTGGTGATATATCTGTCAGCACCATTTGTTTCAATAGTATAAATTCCTGAAGAAAGATCCATGGTTGACAACTGAATTTTTTGTGTCCCGGCTGTAACAGAAATCTGCCGGACAAGACTGCCCGCTGCATTATAGATGCTGATGCTGCGTGCATTGATGTCTTTGGAAAAATAGAGCATCGCATCACTATTCACCGGATTGGGAACGAGTACCAGCATTGGAACGCCTTTGTTCTGCAGGTTAATAATTCTTACAGGAGAATAAGTGAAATGTCCATCGATATCATTCATTTTAATGCGGTAATAATTATTTCCGCTCACCGGATTCGCGTGCAGAAAATTATAACTGTTACTGTTGCGGTTTTGTGCAGTTATATCACCGAGGCTGCTCCAGTTGATGCCATTGCTGCTCCATTCTACCGTAAAATTTTTCACATTTATTTCCGAAACAGTTTTCCAATCCAGTGTAACCTGGTTGCCCACCTGGCCCGCATAAAACCAGAGCAATGTCAATGGTACAGTTCCGGGAGTTACAAACATTGGTGTTACAACTGTATCAACACGCACAGCGGTATTACTGTACAAACCTGATTTTAATATTCCGCCGCAACCGTTGGCACGAACGACATCATCTACATACCAGCCAATACTTCCAATTGCATTATCACTGATCATACGGAATCTGAAAGCCACCGAAGTAGTGCCAAGTGAAGAGACGTCTGCAAAGGTTTGACGGTAATCATTATTGCTACCGGAAAAAGCGGTTTTGCCAATAAGCGTTCCCGCGAGTATTGTTGTGTTATAAGGATTTCTGTAAATCAATGAACCTGCATCGAGCCAGGTTGTTCCGTCGGTTGAGTATTCAACCACACCGGCATCATATCCGTTTTCAATATTAAAATAATGATAAAACGAAAGAATGCTCAGGTTCTGTGCAGCAGTAGCAGCAACACTGCCGGAGGTAAGTGTAGAACTACCTGTTGCCGAGGGATCCGTTACAAACCATGATGTTGTTCCGGAATGCGGCTTAGTGGTGGAAGTGGTCCAGCCTGGTGCTCCGGCAGATACAAGACCGCCTGTTGTATTTGTTTCGCGGTTATCATTAATCACTGAATCGATCAGGCAGTTGGTAGCCGGCGCCGTTAGTGTAATAGAAAAATTCCTGGTCTCGGATGCAGTAAAGTTCGCAGCAGGGAAGCTGAGTACATTTCCATTAAGCGTTCCCGCAGGTATACTGCTTACATAAGTAAACCCGGAAGGAATTGTATCTCTCAACACATAGCCCGTAATTGCCTGGCAATCGCAGGTGGCGGTATGTGTAATCGTGGTCTGCGTACTTTTTGTAACACTTACCGGGTCTGTACCGATCAGCCTGACAGCAGCAGGAAGATCGGTTGCAGCTGTCTGATCAGCTGCATTATCAGGAGAACCTTCTTTTGCACTGAAGCCCATTCCTCTTCTTGCAAATGCATTCCAGATGGCGCAACGATGGGCATTATTGTACAGGATAGAGTCAGCAGCAAGTATTGCGTTTCTTGCATCTAAAAAACCTGGTCCGCATGGCTGCAGTTTTAATCCGGTCATCACAAGGTTTAACGCAATTGAATTACCTCCTGCGCCTGCATTGTTATAAATATTGGTTGTAATAGAACCCGTTTGCTGAATAATATTCCAGGTCATATCCCACAATGCGGCGCACCAGATCTCTCCAATAGCATGAACTTCGGTGTTGGCAGCCATGTTTGTATAAGTAAGCGGATTTATTGTAAGATTGGTGGAATATGGATAACGGCGTATACCGTTACCGTTAGCAGGTTGATTAAATGCGTAAGTACCCATGGGGCGTGCAATCGGTCCATCCGTTAATGTTGCAGTATTCCAGTTGGTGGTCATCATCAATGCAAAATAATCGCTCCATCCTTCACCGCCCTGTTCGGCATTATTCAGACAACTGGTGTTGGCCGGACCACCAGTAAGACGGTTGGAAACACCATGACCGTATTCATGACAGATAATACCATTGTCAAGATCGCCATCAAGATAGATTCCCGAAGCCAGGGTAACGGAAACCGGCACACTGGCATTCAATTGTGCAATGATAGAATTGGCAACTGCGGTTGTAATACTTACGCATGGAATAGTTACAGTAGCATCAGTGCCGCCAAGGCCCAGTAAGGTTGGATAGTAGAGCATTGCTCCCACAGCGCCTGCATTCTGGGCATTTTTTACTTTTATGATAAAGTTGCACCCGGTCGCGTCGATCAATGCGATCTTACCCGCAAGTGCCGCAGGATTAGCTGCCACCACACAACCGAAATGATTAGTTCCGCCAGCATCATCATTATACAAAGCGCACAATGCGGTTATCGGCCCTACATCTATTAATTTGTCGGGCGCTGTAAAACTATTTTCTGTTGCCGGATATTGTCCTGCAATACCTGCGGGAGAATTAATATTAAACTGTGTGGTTCCTGTCCAGGTATACATCTGCATCCTGCCACTGGAACCATCAATAGGAGTAGAAAAATTTGCATTGCTATATCCTGCGCTGTCCTGGGCATTGGCATTTACATAATCATTTCCCAAACCACCTCTTGATAAATTATCGGCCTGAAAACTTCCACCAGCTTCTGTTAATCCATATTGATACATTACATCGTGCATCAGGTTGTTCCAGTAAAACAAGTTGTCAAGTGCAGCTTTTTTATTTTCTGTATTCAGCCATGGTTGCACTGCCGGATTAATATTATGAATAAAATTCAATAACGGAATGGCTGTAGAGGAAGTATCCGGCCAGTTACGACTTGCATCTGATACGTTATTGGCCCTTCTGTCAAGAAATGCAAAAACATTATTACCCCTGGTAATATTATAATTGGTAGTACCATCGAAATGCCAGCCGTTAGTGGTTGCATTGTTACCTGCACCGGCCAGTAACCATGGATTATTCACTGTTGTTGCTGCAATAAAGTTGGGACTTTCATAAGGAAATGGATAAACCCTGTAATTGGCACTGGTAACAGTTGGTGGAGCAAAAGTATTGACTGCTTTATTTATTGCAACCGGAGTCTTTATTTCTGTTTCCGATACAACATCATTCGTTGCTTTTGCCGATACACTTTCAGGAAAGATATTTTTTTCTTCAACAGTCCAGTTATCCTTTACGAGATAATCTCCCGTCATTGCATTGATGCGCACATTCCACCAATCGGATGAACCCAGTACATCTATATTCACATTCCAGGTAAGTGAAACCTGCTGTTTGTCATCAGAAGGTTGCCAGTATAGCGCCACTTCGATATCTCTTTTTGCGATTGCCGGTGCAGCAACAAGATATTTTTTATCGGTAGTGAAAAGATCATTCACCAGCGATAGCGGAGCGTTCTCATTTAATTTGAGATGCCTTGCCGCAGCTTTGATGGCTTCCGCGTATTGTTTGGAAGGCTGGCTGCCGGCTGCTTTTGAAGCAATATCTTTTACAAAATTGCCGGAAGCATACAAAAAGCTTCCATTGCTGAAGGCCGTTGTAATAATTGTATTATAAACTTTTACCTGCTGATAAGCCTGCTGCAGATAAATATAAGTTACCTGTGTGGAAGCATCAGTATAAGCATTAGTTATTACCGCTTCATTTATATCAGTTGCAGTGATACCAAGCCTTAATGCATTTTTTAAAAGCAATGGACGGTATTCATTGTAATCGGCCTGCTGTGCAGAAACCGATGCAGCGGTAAGTAGTAAAACTGCCAGCAAAGCGCCGGCAAACTTTTGGTAAAGAAACTTCATAAGTCAAGTTTTAGTGTAGAATTAAAAGAAAGCCTTTGTAAATATATCGCTAAAAAAACCCATTCCGTTTACAAATGGGAAAAATAATGGGTAATTTAAACTTGATAATGAGTATAATAGTCCGGCACATCAAATATTATTAACTTCATCACTTCAACCCTAATCTTTTTTATCATGCTTGTTATTCCGCTGCTTATTTTAATAGTCCTTCCAATCAGTGCCTGGATCGCTTATATTATTGGAGCCAGAACCTATAAAAGTCTAATTAAACAGGATAATAAGCATCCAAGGCTCATACAGGTCATTGTATCGCTGGTTTGTTTTGCTGCATTGTTCTGCCTGATAACATTCGTTATCCTCATCAATTTTCGTTTCAGTCGCGAATAAATCTGCAGCATTATTTATTACTGCGTTTTTCTATTTTTCTGATCAGCCATTCTGCAAACAACAGGTTGGGTACAAAGCCCATCCACGCATCGATCATGTACAATGTCACTATATCAAAATGAAAAAAGAAGGGCAGTACTATTTTCCAGGTGCGCAATGTAACGGCAGAAAAAGTAAGGGCATAACTTCTTATCATAAAACGTCGGTGCTTTTTTATATCTTTTGCTTTTGCGGCAACAACTGCTTTGAATGTAAATAAAAACCAGAGGCTGTCCAATATTACAAAAGCAATTTTTGTCGGAAGATGCCCGTTCGCATAAAAGGCCATGATCATTCCTGCAGGAAAATTAATGATCAGAATATCATACACATACAACCTGCCGATAAAGCGGTGCAGCTTTTTATGATGTTGTAAAACATAAGTTGAGAATTGTGTAAAGCCTGCACAAAGCGTAAACAGGCTGGAAAAAACATGGGTATAAAAAGCGAGCTTCCAGATCGGGATGCCGATGTATTCTTTTTTAAATTGCAGAAAGCCCACATCATCTTTAAAGCTCGAATACTGCATGATAGTAAGCAACATTCCAAATGTACCTGCGCATAAAATAAAGTAGACAATAACGTCTCTGCTGATATTTTTTATAATCGCTTTCAGGTGCTTAGATAAAATAAGTAGTTAAGAAAATAATGCTCAGGTAAATCCACAGGTGTGAAAGTATTTTGGGTACTTTCGTTAATGATCAGTAAGGTTAATCCGGAAAAAAATAGCTGCATTCATTTACGAAATTCTTTGAAACAAAATTTTACAGTTGCTCCATTCCTTTCCAATATATGAGATATGATTATCGGGCCTTATAAGAATATAAAAGTTTTTTTCACCCCCGAATATTGCCGGTGGAATTTCATTGAATGAAAATGGACTGACAACAATATTTCCTGTCTGTTGAAAATAATTCATTTCAGTATCGCCGAAAAAAAACATTTTAAAAACGGGCGAATCCAGGTAATCAAAAATATTTCTGCCGTCTTTAAAAATAAAATACGGCATCCTGTCTCCGGCCTTAGCCTTACCGATCCTGCTTTTGATCGTAAGCTTACTTTCAGGATAAGCGATTCCGATCTGCGACAGCAAAGGAAAGATCGCTTTATTGAACATGGTTGATCTGGAAATAAAACGCATGGCCAGCGGCATTATTTTTAACCGTACGAAATTCCAGAACCTTCCTTCGCCTGCCATGATATCAAACATCCTGTCGGTTGTTTTTAAAAGATGCTTTGCATTTCCTACTCGTTCTGAATTATAACTTTCCAGCAGAATGCCGTTTAATTTATACCGGATTGTAAATGCCATTTTCCATGCTAAATTATAAGCATCCTGTATACCGGTATTCATGCCCTGCCCGCCTGCCGGTGTATGTATGTGTGCAGCATCTCCTGCTATGAAGCAACGTCCCTTCATAAAGCGGGCGGCTTTACGGGTATGCACTTTGTAAGTGGCAAACCAGTTCACTTCATTAAAAATCAGCGATACCTGTATCTGATCTGTTATAAAATTTCTGACATCCTCAAATGTAAATGATTGATCTGTTTCCGCTGCGCCGGGAATGATACCGATAACGCGGTAATGGCCTGTGCCTTTCAAAGGAAAAAAAATGACGAATCCTTTTTCGATGAGAAAAATAAACAGCTCATCTTTGTTGATGATGTCGCTTGTCAGAATTACATCAGCTAAATAAAACAGTTTCGGTATTGTATCGCCTTCCAGTAAAAATCCCATCTGGTGCCTTACCATACTACCTGCTCCATCGCACCCAACAATATATTCAGCAGTAATTGTTTGTTCATTTCCATCCGCGTCTTTATAGTAAACGGTTACTCCATCTTTTTCCTCATACCGGATAAATTCACATTGCCAATGAATATTTATTTCATTGTCTGTGATATGATCCGCCAGTAATTTTTCTGTTTTGCTCTGTTCCAATGAAAGTGCAAAAGGAAAAGCACTCAATCCATCTCCCAGCCTTGAAATATTAATAGCGGCTTTAGGCTTGCCTTTATACAGCATATTAATGGCGGTTGTTATCCTGCCTTCGGTTACTGCTTTTTCAGCCAAACCGATTTCCTGGAAAATTTCCAGTGTTCTTGCATGAACAACGATCGCTTTTGAAAGTCTTGTTGTGCAGACATTCTTTTCAATAATAATAAAATCGATATGATACCGCAATAACTGCGCTGCCATACTGAGACCGGTAGGGCCTGCACCAACAATAACCACCTGTGTTTTTTGAGGAATAGAATCCGGCATCTTATTATTTTATAAAGGGTCGTTTTTTAAATTAAAAATAAAGTTAGTATTAAGTTCATCAAAATATTTTTTGGAATCCCCTATTCAGACAAATAAAAAAGGCTGTCTTAAAAAAGACAGCCTTTCAATAATTATTTTTTAATTATTTAGGATTCAGTATTCTTCCGAGACGGTCGCTGATATCCTGTAAATGATATTTGGTGGCTTTGTCTGTAGCACTTACTGCTGCTGCATCTGCCATTGCTTTCAACTCTCTTGCATTACCTTTCAGGTAAGAAAGGATATCACCTTTTTTCACATCCACCAATTGTGGTGCATTTCCAAAATTAAAAGTAATACCGATCTGAGCAGGCGGATTGATCAATGCACCCAATCTTTCGATGTAGGCTTTCTGCAGATTTCTCCTGTAAATATCAATCGGCTTTTTGCTGCTGAGTTCTGTGAAAACACTTTGTTTCAGATCGCTTAAAAGATCATTCACTGTATAAGCTTCTGTCCCATTCGCTGTTTCTGCATTCAGCATTTTATTCATTACATAAGTGCTCAGCATTCTTGCTAATGCGCTTTCCTGCAGACTTAATATGGTGGTAGTTGAATTGTTCCCGGTCTTTGAGCTGATGTCTTTACTGATCAGCCATGTTGGTGTGGTAAATACCTGTTTGTTTAAAAACTCAACAGCTTCCTTCTGTGTTGCTTTGCTTACATATTCATATACCGCACCCTGCTGATCATTCTTTTTTAATGTTTCATAAATACCTCCGAAATTGTAACACACGTGACCGATGTATCTGCGGAACTGATTGGTAACTTCAGTATACATTTCTGCTAAATTGCCAAAATCATCATTCGGGGTTTTGGTCCATACCGGCAGATTGGGCAATATGCGTTGCAGATTTTTTATACCATAAGTGGATGCTTTCATGGCGTTATCACCAATGGCTTCACTCTGGTCACGCGGATCATCAGGTTGTCCCTGGCGTCCGAAATAATAACGCTTGTCGGTCGCTTTTGCTTCTATCCATTTATCAAGAATGGGCGTTTCATCTTCTGCAGATTTTGCTTCAGGTATTAATTTATATCCCCACTCGATCGCCCATTTATCGTATTCACCAATGCGCGGATAAATTCCGGCAGGGCCGATATTATCTTCCGGTTGTGCCACATAATTAAAACGCGCATAGTCCATGATGCTGGGCGTATGTCCGTTGGCTTCTACCCATGCTTTGTTACGAAGATTTTCAACAGGTACAAATCCTGAGGAACCGAAATTGTGCGGAAGACCCAGTGTATGTCCTACTTCATGTGATGATACAAAACGGATCAACTGTCCCATCAGCTCATCATCAAAAACCATTTTGTGTGACCGCGGATCAATAGCACCAGCCTGGATCATATACCAGTTGCGCAATAATTCCATTACGTTGTGAAACCAATTGATATGGCTTTCCAATATTTCGCCGCTGCGTGGATCAACCGTACTTGGACCCTGTGCATTCTGCACTGGTGAAGGTTTATAACTGATGCCGCTGTGCGTTACATCATTTACTGACCAGGTACTATCCTGTTGCCATGTTGGTGCCACTTTACCAACGATGGCATTTTTAAATCCTGCTTTTTCAAAAGCCACCCGCCAGTCATTGATGCCCTGAATTAAATAAGGCACCCATTTTTTCGGCGTAGCCGGATCAATATAATAAACGATCTGTTTGGCAGGTTCTACCAATTCACCGCGTTTATATTTTTCCATGTCTTCCGGTTTTGGTTCGAGCCTCCAGCGGGTGATCATATTAATCTCTTTTACACCCTGTGGATTTGCATCAAAATCTGTAACACCGGTAGAAAAAAATCCTACTCTTCCATCTTCATATCTTGGTTTCATCGGCACTTCGGGAAGCAAGGTCAGGGAGCTGTTCATTTCTAATGTAACTGTTGCCTGGCTTGGTGGTCCGGGAGGAAAGCCGGGTGGCGGTGTACCTGAACTTTTTGAGAAAGTTTTTACGGTAGTAATCTCTACATTCAGCGGATAAGGCCTTACCGAAACGATGTATGATTTATCCAGTTGAAATGCACCTGCTGCAAATTGTGATTTTGAAAATCCTGCAAAACCAAAAATTTCATTGTCAGCAGTGATATTATCTGTAACGTCAATCACCACGCCATTGCCGATACTGTCGGGCACATTAGTTTTAATGTCAAACGCCATGGCGATGGGCTGAATATTACTGTTCAATACCGAGCGGTACATCGATTTGGTACTGTCGGTAGGATTTACATTGTAAGATATATTTTTCAGAAATATTTTATTGTTAGGACCCTTTTCAAAACGGATCACATTTTCATTGATCTCATCGCCTGCATAACCACCAAATGTTTTCGGCGTTTCGATGGAAGATTTGGAAATGCGGTTCATTACCAGGATATCACGGCCCAAAAGTTTCAATGGAATTTCAAAATAATATTTATCTTCTACTTTATGGATCGTGAACATTCCCCGCCTGGTGATGGCTTTATCAGTGATCACTTCTTTATAAGGTTTGGGGCCGGTTTTTGGTGGCATAGCACCCGGACCACCTGGAGTTGTACCCGGCGTTGTAGCAGGAGCTTGTGCCTTTGTCACAAAAGCAGTACCCGCCATCATCACAACCACCGTGATTTTTTTTAAAAGAGATCTGTACATCATTTTTTTGTTTAGGTTTGAAAGAAAGACAAGATAAGCAAATCCTGCCTTCTAAAAGAGACAGCAAAAATATTTTTACCGGAGCTAAAAAACGTACCGTTCATCATTTAAACCAGCTTTCTTTCTGTTGATGGCTTAAGGTTTAAATCGTTTAATTCGTTTAAGGGTTTTGGAGAATGGAAAAGAATTATATGTTTAAAGATAATCTGTTGGAAGATCATGTTGTCTGAATTTGCATTCGTCGGATTGCTGGATTTGTGGATTAGTACCTTATAAATTAAATGCAATTAATATAGTTACCCGTTAAATGATTAATTTATTAAAAAAAATGCAGTTCCAAGGTTATAAAAAATCTTAAACCTCAAACCCTTAAACTTTAAACAAACCAGAGTCATCAAAATTCAAACGCTTAACTAACTCCATCCGTAATCATTTCTTTATTGATCTTCTGCACGAGCCCCTGCAACACTTTGCCAGGACCGGCTTCGGTAAAATGTGTAGTGCCATCTGTGATCATCTGCTGCACACTTTGTGTCCACCGTACAGCACCGGTCAATTGTGCAATAAGGTTCATCCTGATCTCATGTGGATCTGTTACGGCTTTTGCAACAACGTTCTGATACACCGGGCAAACTGGTTGTGTGAATGCAGTTGATTCAATTGCAATGGTTAATTCTTCTTTCGCAGGCAACATCAATGGAGAATGAAAAGCACCACCTACCGGTAAGACCAATGCTCTTTTGGCGCCGGCTGCTTTCATGCGCTCGCAGGCAATTTCAATTCCTTTAATGGATCCGCTGATCACCAGCTGGCCAGGGCAATTATAATTTGCAGGAACAACAGTCTCGCCGGTCTCATCCCAAACCTGTTTGCAGATCTCTTCTACTTTTTCATCTGCTAAAGCAAGAACGGCAGCCATGGAGGAAGGATTCTGTTCACAGGCTTTCTGCATTGCAGCAGCCCTTACCGATACCAATTTTAATGCGTCTTCAAAACTAAGAACGCCATTGGCTACAAGGGCAGAAAATTCTCCCAATGAATGACCTGCTACCATATCAGGCGCAGCAGTAATTGTTTTATATGCAATGATAGAATGTAAAAAAATGACTGGCTGCGTTACATCTGTCCGTTTCAGATCATCTGCAGTTCCGGTAAACATGATATCGGAAATACGGAACCCAAGTATATCATTGGCGTTTTCGAATAACTGTTTTGCAAGCGCATTATTTTCATAGAGTTCTTTACCCATGCCGGTAAATTGCGAGCCCTGACCTGGGAAGATGTAAGCGTGTTTCATGTACGATTGTTTAAGGGTTGAAATCGTTTAATGGTTTAAGTCGTTTAAGAAGTTCAAAAGGTTCAAGAGGTTTAATACAGTCTGGAGTTCGCACAACGTTAAACGTTTTAAACCTTTTGAACGTGCTTAGTGCAGTTTCGCGCTGATCAGTTTCACAAATTCGCTTCTTGTTTCATTTTTTTCAAACTCACCCCAGAAAGCGGAAGTGGTTGTAACTGAATTCTGTTTTTGTACGCCACGCATCATCATACAGAGATGACTTGCTTCTATTACCACAGCAACACCCAGTGGATTTAATGTTTCTTTGATCGAATTCAATATCTGGTGAGTTAACCTTTCCTGTACCTGGAGCCTGCGGCTATAAACATCCACCACTCTTGCGATTTTACTGAGGCCGGTGATCCAGCCGTTTGGAATATAGGCTACGTGTGCTTTTCCAAAAAAAGGCAACATATGATGTTCGCACATGCTGTACAGTTCAATGTCTTTTACAATGATCATTTCGCTGACCTCTTCATGAAACTTCGCAGATTCCAGAATTGCATTTGCATTGAGCTGATATCCTTGTGTAAGAAACTGCATTGCTTTTGCAATACGTTCGGGTGTTTTCTGCAGTCCTTCCCGCTCAGGATCTTCACCCAGCAAATGAATACTTTCTTTATATGCTTTTGTAAGACCCGATGTAACTGCTTCGTCGAATTGCTCTGTTTTTTTATATGCCATGATCAGGATTGAAAAAGTTGTTGATTGAATTTTTTATGCAGGATATTCTACAAAATTTCTTGGAGTTTCATATAACCGGATCTTCAGTTCAAGATTGTTATCAATTTTCTCACGGAGAATTTTGTAAATGACCACACAGATATTTTCTGCTGTTGGATTAAGATTTTTAAATTCAACAGTATCCTCATTCAGGTTTTTGTGGTCGAATCTTTCAATGATATTTTCCTGGATGATATCACTCAGGATTTTCATATCCATTACATAGCCTGTAGCCGGATCAGGCTCTCCTATAAGCCTCACTTCCATTTCATAATTATGTCCATGATAATGAGGATTGTTGCATTTACCAAATACACGGTCGTTGGTAGGTTCATCCCATGCAGGATTGTGCAGACGATGTGCTGCATTGAAATGTTCCCTTCGAAAAACGGCAACTCTTTTATCCATTGATAATAATTAAAGTTTCGTATTGATTATGGCCTGGTTAAAATAGATGTTATAACAGAAGTGTGCTGTTTAAACAGTCGGTTCAGGAATCAATCAACAGTTAAAGTTACTAATTGTTCAATGCAGGATTGAAAATTAATTTCCGTAATATTCGGTGAATATGCGGGGCGTTTCGTATAGTTTGAGGCAATGTAATTGTACGCTTTCCGGAAGATGCGGCGTCAACTGTTGCCAGATGGCAATTACCAGGTTTTCAATGGAGCATATTTTCCCCTGCATAAAATCCACATCAATATTCAGGTTCTTATGATCCAGTTTTTCAAGGATCTGCTCTTTGATGATGATGCTCAGTTTTTTTACATCATAAACAAAACCGGTTCCGGGATCAGGATCGCCTTTAATGGTGACGTACAATTCAAAATTATGTCCATGCCAGTTTTCATTGGCGCATTTGCCAAAGACTTCTTCATTTTTTTCCCTGCTCCATCCTGGATTGAAGAGTTTGTGAGCTGCATTAAAATGTTCTATCCGGGTTACGTAAACCATGTTTTGCTGTTTTCTTTCAAACCGATGCTGAATACTCCGTTAAATGGTTCAAGGTTTAAAGTTGTGCGAATATCCTGAATGAATTATCTCTTAAACGACTTGAACCTTTAAACGACTTAAACCTTCGCGCAGCGATGCGCACAAAGGTAAGTTTATGAACAGGTAAAATAAAATATTGAAAGGAAAATGCAGAACTTCATCCGAAATTTGCAGCATGAAGATATTAGTGGTTTCGGCAACAGCAATGGAAACGGCCATTTTTTCAACGCATTATCAAAATGATCTCAATAAAGATAAATATTCAGTTGAAATGCTGATAACAGGGGTTGGTACTGTAAATACGGCTTACCATCTTTTAAAAAAAGTAATTAATAATCATTTTGACATTGTGATACAGGCCGGTATCGGTGGCACTTTTGATAAAGAAATTGCTTTGGGAGATGTGTTCTTCATCAGCGAAGAT
>JBDUCW010000030.1:0-42305 GCA_040003235.1 Ferruginibacter sp.
AATATCTATGCGGTGAAGATATTTATCCATTTCTTCCGCCATGCGCTTGGTCAATGTCGTTACTAAAACGCGATCGCCTTTTTTTACACGTTTATCTATTTCATCCAATAAGTCATCTATCTGATTGATGGAAGGTCGGATCTCGATCGGTGGTTCCAATAAGCCTGTCGGCCGAACGATTTGTTCAGTAACAACGCCGCCACATTTTTCCAGTTCATAATCGCCCGGCGTTGCCGAAACAAATACCGTCTGGTTTAACATGTTTTCAAATTCATGAAAATTCAAAGGACGGTTATCCAATGCACTGGGCAGACGAAAACCATAATCAACTAAAATTAATTTACGGCTTCTGTCACCGCCATACATACCGCTCACCTGCGGAATTGTCTGATGACTTTCGTCGATCATACAAATAAAATCTTTTGGAAAATAATCAAGTAAACAGAAAGGTCTTGTACCTGGTTTTCTCCTGTCGAAAAATCTTGAATAGTTTTCTACACCGTTGCAGTAACCCAGTTCACGCACCATTTCCATATCATAATTCACGCGTTCATGAATGCGTTGGGCTTCTATATATTTTCCGGAAGCTTTAAAATATTCTGTCTGGCCATTGCATTCATCCAGTATTTCGTTGATCACCTGTCCGAGCATATCTTTCGGCGCTACATATAAATTGGCAGGAAAAATTGCGGCATCTTCCATTTCGAGGATACGTTTGCCGGTGGTAAGTTCGAGCGTTTCAATGGTTTCAATTTCATCTCCAAAAAAAGTAATGCGCAATCCGTGATCCGCATAAGGAAGATTGATATCAACCGTATCGCCTTTCACGCGAAATGTTCCTCTGGTAAATTCAATCTGCGTTCTGTTGTATAAACTATTTACCAATGAATGTAAAAATCCCTGTCTTGAAATAACCTGGTTTTTTTTAATGCGGATGATGCCGTTTTCATAATCGGTAGGATTGCCCATTCCATAAATACAACTCACACTTGCTACTACAATAATATCCCTCCGGCCACTTAGCAATTGCGTGGTTGCCTGCAGCCGGAGTTTGTCCAGCTCATCATTGATTGACAGATCTTTTTCAATATATACATCACTAACGGGCATGTACGCCTCAGGTTGATAATAATCATAATAGCTTACAAAATAACCCACAGCATTATCCGGAAAAAATTGTTTGAACTCGCCATATAGTTGCGCAACCAGTGTTTTGTTATGTGTGAGCACCAATGTTGGCCGTTGTGTATTCTGAATGACGTTGGCCATGGTGAAAGTTTTGCCACTACCCGTTACGCCGAGCAAAGTCTGATACTGTTCGCCATTATTGATTCCTTCGGTGAGTTGCTGTATGGCCTGCGGCTGATCGCCCGCGGGCTGATATGAAGATTGTAATTTGAAAGGCATAATTTAAATAAGCAAATGCTGTACTGCAATTTACGAAATGAAAAATTATTGAGCACGGAGAAACATTCGTTACTTTGATAATTATAAATCTATGGACGCATCATCTGCATTTGAAAAAAGTATTGCCTTTCTTGAATCGATCGGCATCAGTGTAAGTTTTAAACCAATTGCCACTGAATGTTTTTTGCCTGGCATTGCCATTGAAGACGGATATGTTACGATCGACAAAGACAAAATAAAATATCCGGGAGATATTCTTCATGAAGCCGGACATATTGCGGTGGTACCCGCCAATGAGCGCAACAGCCTCGATGAAAAGTCCATCGCGTTGCGGGAAAACAGAGAAGCGGAGGAAATGATGGCCATTGCCTGGTCGTATGCTGTTTGCGTTCATCTTGACATTGATGCGTCATTTGTTTTTCATAAAGATGGATATAACGGCGGAGGACAAAGTATTGCGGATAATTTTAATGCAGGAAATTATTTTGGTGTGCCGATGCTGCAGTATGTGGGCATGACGACCGAAAAGAAAAATGCTGAAGCAACAGGAAAGGAACCGTATCCTGCAATGATTCAGTGGATGCGGAGTTAAGAATATTGAACAAGCCCGCCCGGACGATCCGGTCGGACGGGGAACAAGGAATGTAAAACAAGGAACGGTCTGACGGCCTCAGTCTGACCGGATAAAAAAATAAATTTATAAGTAACGATTAATAAGATTATCAACTCCCTTTCCATTTAAAAAATCCCGCTGATAATTTTTTATTTCTTTGTCGCCGAGATCCAGTAAGTCTTCGCGTTGCAATTCATTTACCTGCATTTTTTCGCGGAGCGATAATTTGCCATCCAGTAAAAAACCAAGAACAATAATAAGCTGACAGGCTTCACGTTCTTCTTTGCCTGCAGCTTTTAGTTTTTCATAATAACCTGATTCGAGCCAATGCTCTTCCTTTGGCTGCATATTGTAAATCTCGAATAAGTTCTTTGTAAGTATAAAATGGTTCTGATGAAAATCCCTTTTACTTACAGCGATATACTGAAGCGTATCATACAGCAATTCTTTAAATGCGGTTGTCGGCTGCTGATCTTTCCGGATACGCCTGCAAACATCTTCGATCAGATTTTGTCCCATGATGATCACCCTTGCTTCTTTTAAAATAATATGTGTGCCATATGCATTCCAGGCAGCAAAGATGGGAACACCTGCAAAATTGGCCACTGCTTCCGCAGCATATTTTGTTATAGCAAAGCGCGCAAATAACCGCTGCACAAGGATCTTGAATAAAATATTACTCAGTGTCGCTTTCAGGATGAAGAAAAAATTCCAGACAATCAACGCTTTTTTATTGATGCCCTGCAAAGGATCGATGCCGTATTGCAATACCTGTTTATTCTTTTTTTCCAGGCCGATATTGATGAGTAGGTTCCTGGTATCTTTTACATGTTTATTCTGAATAGTAAGAAAACCGGTTGCTACTGCAATTTCATGGGTACACCAGATGTTTAAAAAAGTAAGCAGTAGAATTTCTATGATCACCAGAACAATACTATATAAGATCATGATCAATGGAACAGAAAATATTCTTCCAAAAATTCTGATGGCGGTAACAGGAAACAAATGCGGAAATACATATTGCGGAACGTATAACAATATCACGCCCATTGCGCCAAAAAAAGCTGCGGTCCAGATGGCAAATTTTTCTTTGCGCCTGATCATTCGGATCTCGGTATCATTCAAAATGAACAAACGGTTATCGGCATTTATTTTCCGGATGGGTAACAGACGGTAGAATATGTTATAAGCAAACTTCATCAGGCAAATATCGTTTAAGGGCTTAAATCGTTTAAAAGTTCCTGAACTTCGTTGGAATATATTTCTGATCAGTCAGTGTACTGCCCACAACCTTAAACCTTTAAGCGTTAAACCTTGAACCTTTTGGAAGAAGTTTGCACAATCGGCTTGCCTTCCGGCTGAAATGACGTACTTTTGCGCCTCGAAATCAGCTGCCAGCTATTAACCACAAGTCCGGGCCCGGCGCCCTTGCCCAAAAGTTAGCAGCCTGCAGCTCAAAGTATAAATAAAATGAACATTCGTAACATCGCCATCATTGCGCACGTTGATCATGGCAAAACAACATTAGTAGATAAAATTTTACACGCTACCAAAGTATTCCGCGATAACCAGGAAACCGGTGAACTGATCATGGACAGCAATGACCTGGAAAGAGAGCGTGGCATCACTATCTTCAGCAAGAACGTATCGGTAACTTATAAAGACGTTAAGATCAATGTAATTGATACGCCAGGCCATAGTGACTTCGGCGGCGAGGTTGAACGCGTTTTAAAAATGGCCGATGGTGTTCTTTTGCTGGTAGATGCTTTTGAAGGTCCGATGCCGCAAACACGTTTTGTCTTACAAAAAGCATTAGCGCTTGGTCTTCGCCCGATCGTGGTTATTAATAAAGTAGATAAACCGAATTGCCGTCCTGATGAAGTGCACGACGCTGTATTCGAATTGTTCTTTAATCTGGATGCAACAGAAGAGCAGCTGGACTTTCCAACCATTTACGGAAGCAGTAAACAGGGCTGGATGAATACAACACTTACGCCGACTGATAATATTCTTCCTTTACTCGATGCGATCCTGGAACATGTTCCGGAACCAAAAGTAAATGAAGGTCCTTCGCAGATGCAGATCACATCACTTGATTACTCGTCTTTCCTCGGAAGGATCGCAGTAGGAAAAGTAGCCCGTGGCAGCATTAAAGAAAATCAACAGATCGCTTTATTGCAGGCTGATGGCGGCAATAAAAAAATGAAGATAAAAGAGCTCTATACCTTCGAAGGAATGGGTAAGAAAAAAGCAACAGAGGTTTTTGCAGGTGATATCTGTGCGATCGTTGGTCTCGAGAGTTTTAATATAGGCGATACTGTCTCAGATGTTGAAAATCCAGAAGCATTGCCGGTGATCAGTGTAGATGAACCGACGATGAGCATGCTGTTCGGAATCAACAACTCACCTTTCTTTGGTAAAGAAGGAAAGTTTGTTACCAGCCGTCATTTACGTGACCGCTTAATGAAAGAAACGGAAAAAAATCTTGCACTGCGTGTTGAAGACAGTGAAAGTGCTGATAGTTTTAATGTATTCGGTCGCGGTATCCTGCATTTGGGTATTCTTATAGAAACCATGCGCAGAGAGGGTTTTGAGTTGACCATCGGTCAGCCGCAGGTTTTGGTAAAACATATCAATGGTACAAAATGCGAACCTTATGAAATACTGGTGGTAGATGTACCGCAGGAGTTCAGCGGTAAAGTGATCGACCTGGTTACACAACGCAAAGGCGAAATGCTGGTGATGGAAACCAAAGGTGAAATGCAGCACCTTGAATTTGATATTCCTTCACGCGGACTGATCGGATTAAGAAGTAATATGCTGACGAACACTGCAGGTGAAGCTGTAATGGCACATCGTTTTGCAGAATACAGAGGATGGAAAGGCCCTATCCCCGGACGTAACAATGGTGTTCTTTTATCCAAGACAACAGAAAAAACAACGGGTTATTCGATTGATAAATTACAGGATCGCGGACGTTTCTTTGTAGATCCGGGAGAAGATGTTTACGCAGGACAAATAATTGCCGAGCACATTAAGCCAGGAGATCTTGTAGTGAATGCAACAGAACCCAAGAAGCTGACGAACCATCGTGCAAGCGGAACGGATGACGCTTCCAAGGCAGCACCAAAGATCCAGATGTCACTCGAAGAATGTATGGAATATATCCAGCAGGATGAGTGCATTGAAGTAACGCCGAAAAGTATCCGTCTCCGTAAAGTAATTCTGAACGAAGATGACCGCAAGCGTGTTTCCAAATCAATGAGCCAGGAAGTAGCGTAAGCAATTTTCTGAAAATATAAATAAGAAGATCCTCCACATTGTTGGGGGATTTTTTTTGTTTTAATAACACAGATTAAGCGGATTACACAGATTGGTTTAAGCTGTAGTGATAATTATTTTTTTCTTAATCGGTGTATTTGCATTTTTAATCCGTGTAATAAAAAATATCTTTGCAAACATGGAAATACAACCTTGCAAAGTCTGCGATAATATCAACGGCAACGAACTGTATCAATTGAAAGAAATGCAGTTGGGTCTTCGCGAAATGTTTACCTATATGCGTTGCGCAAAATGCGGTTGTATGCAGCTTCTTGATATTCCGGCTGATCTCGGTAAATATTATTCCAACGAAAATTATTATTCATTCAATCTCGGACTGAATATTAAAAAAAAACCTGGAGTACTCAGAAAAATAAAAGCCGATTATCTTTTATATGGAAAACAAAAAATACTGGGTGGGTTATTATCACTCGGTTATAAAGCGCCGGATTATTATTCCTGGTTAAAAAATTCCGGCGTACAATATGAAGATGCAATTTTAGATGCGGGGACCGGCAATGGAAGTCTACTGATGAGCTTATACCGTATTGGTTTTACCAATCTAACCGGCATTGATCCTTTTATTGATAAAGAACAGCATTATGGGTCTGTAAATATTTTTCGAAAAAATATTTTTGAAACAACAGGCCAGTTCGACCTGATCATGCTGCACCATGCATTTGAACATATGGATGAACCGCTGAAAGTATTGCTGCAGTTGAATCAACTGTTGAAGAAAGGAAAATGCCTGCTGATCCGTACTCCGGTGATGGGCATGTACAGCTGGAAGACCTACAAAGAAAACTGGATGGATCTTGATGCACCGCGGCATATTATTATTCATACCATCGAAAGCATGAAACTGCTGGCAGAACAATCGGGTTTTAAAATTAAGAAAATTGTTTTTGATTCTAATTACATGAGCCTGATCGGCAGCGATCAGTACGCAAAAGGAATTGCGCTTCCGGATCCTCAATCTTATTCAGTAAATAAAGAAGCAGCCGGATATAGTAAAGAAGAGATTGAAACTTTTAAAGCAACAGCAGCAAAAATAGATAAAGAACAACAGGGCGACCAGGCCGCGTTTTATTTATGGAAAGAATAAGTCCATAGTCCATGGACTATAGACTGTAAACAATCTTCGCGAAGCATCGCCTCATTAATTTCTCCGACCATTTGGATTGCTTCAAAATAATATTTTTATCAGTGGTTGATGTCCTCATCAACCGCCAGATGCCAGTTTGCTAAAGCATCGCCTCATTAATTTCTCCGACCATTTAGGTTGCTTTAATATAATCCGAGGAATCTTTTTTTGAAAAGCAATGATCGCATCGATCTTATCAGGCAATAGACCCTGATACCCGAAATCTTTAAACTGCGCAATTGATTTTATTTGATAACGTTGCAGCATATTCCAGACGAGATGAAAAACGTAAATATTTTTCAGGACAAGATCACTTTCATATTTTGACAGCATAGAAAAATATTCCGGGATCTCCACTTTTCCGTTCTTGTGATATTTATAAGATTCCTGCCCTTCACTTTTACCAATATTTACAAGCGCTTTATTAATGTAATGAAAACCTGGGTGAACGTTTAAATAACGCATGTAAAAATCAATATCCAGCACCCAGTTGTATTGTTTGTCAAATTCAATAGCCGTATCTTTTTTAAACATCACCAGGCTCGGCGGACCGATCGTGTTCAGAAAAAAAAGTGATAAGGCCGTTTCCTGTAAAGCATTTTTATTTTTTTCAGACAAAGATTGCGGTTCAACCTTTCCTGTTTCAAGCGACACAAGATTGCTGGCGCAGAAAATAAAATCTTTACCGGATGTTGATGCTGCATCTGCAAATAACTGCAATGCATCATCCGTAGCAAACCAGTCATCGTCATGAATAATTTTTATCCAATCACTATTGGCCCTGCGGATAACTTTAACGGCATTCTCTACTGCAGTAAGCGCAGGGATATTTTTTTCATAACTGATTGGAAGTATTTTGTATTCTGTAAGCAATTCTTTTACCGAATCATCCGGACTATTATCATTGATGAGTATTTCAAAATCTTTAAAGGATTGCTGTACGATAGAATTCAGCAGCTTTTTTAAAAGTGCAGTTCTTTTGTAAGTGGGAATACATAAAGAAATAAACGGAGCGTTCGCCCCCATCCCCTGAAGGGGTGTTTGATTTTCTTTTGTTTTATGTTCGTTCATAAATTTTTACTAACTCTCACCGCCTAAAGAGGAGTTTGTTTACAAATAATTCAAATTTTTATTTGTATTCACTTTCTTATTCCTTATTTCACTGTTCCTTATTTTGTATTTCACTGTCAACCGTCATCTGTCAGCCATCAATTTCTAATCCGTTATATAAGAAACCTTACTTCCCCCTTCCATAAAAATTTCCTGGTCAAATATTTTTGGTTTGGTAATAAATGCATTCAGCTGATCATTCAATACAAGATCGGTCAGTAATGTATCTGCACAGAATATTACCGGCGTTTGTGTTTCAATCAGTTTGGGTAAAGCACGCGCTGATACTGCATAAGCGTGTGTGGTATTATGAAACCCCGCTTTCTGCAGGTGCGTGGAAAAAGGTCTTGGATATAATCTCGAAACCTGGTTCGCAGTCCATTTGATCATCTTGAAAAAACTCAGCGTTCTGTAATACAGCTGATCCATTTTCATCTTAAAAGAAATATTTTCATTGTGATAATATCCGAAATAAACCAGTTCCCAATCCGGCGGCAATTCTTTGGTCACAGAGGCGAGAACATTCATATTGATATCGGCAGGAACAAAATCATCTTCCATGATAAGTACATGCTGATAACCCTTTGCCAGAATTTCTTTATACAATTCGCGGTGCGACAAAGAACATGCAACCTGACCCAAAAACATTTCCTTGTTATTGCGGTGCTTCTTTTTTGCAAGAACCGGGTCATATACATTCGTCTGAACCAGTTGATCCATGTCGAGATCCATTTTGTCAACACCAAAAAAGAATTCGAAATGAACGTTTGCAAAATGCTTGTTTACTTTTTGCTGGCGTTCGGGCGACCGCTTTAATGTGATCACATAGATCTTATCAAAAAAATCATTTAATATTTCCAGTCCTTTGGTCATTGATTTGTATCCTGCATTTAGTAAACGAACTTTTTCTTGTACCAGGCTTTCCAGCGGTCTTTGCGCATAATTTCAGGAGCTGGTACATCAAGCACGCCGGTAAATTTTTTTCCTTTGCGTAAAAAATATTTATTGAAAGTGGAAACATTGATTCCCCATTTCAGCAGGAACTGTTTGCGGCCATCATTCTTTTTTATTCTTGTGGTTGATTTGGTTTGGAAATGATACACAAAACTTTTACCAGTGCCTTTAAAATACCTGCAGCCTGTTTGCCAGAGCTTCATTGAAAGGTCGTCATCGCTTGCCATACCCGGACTGAACTCAATACTAAATCCACCAACAATAAACCAATATTTTTTAGGAATTACGCAGGGCGGCCAGCTCGATCCGCTCCAATCATCCTTGTGAAAGCCGGGCAGGGCCTGCAACAGCGCCGCCTCTTTAAATCCTTCCACATCTTTTCCAAAATCAGCAACGATCACCGCTTCATTGCCGGTATCGTTGGGTTCAATCATGGTTGAAGACAGCATAAAATTTTCGGTGCCTGCTTCTTTGATCGCTGTTGCCAGTCCTTCATCCCAACCGGGACAGCAATACATATCATCATTCATATAAATAATATAGTCATAGCGAACCAATGCCGCGGCCATATTTACAGCGATGCAAATGCCTGCATTGTAAGAAGTGTATGTATGTGTAATATTATTTTGAAGTGCCCAATCCTGTGTACCATCAGTGCCGTCATTGATATGCAGAATGATCTCAAATGGCAGTACAGAATTTTTGCGGATGCTTTCTACGCAAAGCTGTACATGAGCCAGGTTATTCCAGGTTGGTATAACGATTGAGAACATAATGCAGTTTTTTTTAATAACCTTTTGATGAACGGGGTGCCGCAAAAGTAATAAGTTGTAAGTTATAAGTAATAAGTTGGAAAGCAGTGTTCCCGTATTCAATATTTCGTTCCAAAATATTCATGCCTTTGCGGCTTGCGGTTATTTTTTGTTGTAAATTTGTTCTTCAATGAAAAAGGTTGTTTTCTCCATAATACTTTGTTTCGCTTTCATGATCCAACAGGCCAATGCGCAGTGTGCCATGTGCACCAAAACGGCGCAGCAACTCGGTGAAAAACCTGCGAAGGGCCTTAACAGCGGAATTCTTTATCTGATGTTTGCACCATTTGGTATTGTCGGCGTTATCGGTTATCGTTGGTGGAAGAACAACAAAGAATCCTGACAAGTCTGACGGTTTCCTTTTTATAACAATATTTTTTACACAATCTTTTTTTTGTCAGACCCATACGGTCAGGCAATTTTATAACCTGTCTGACGTCCCGTCTGACAGTATTTTTTTCATATTCATTTATTTTTTGCAGATCAAGACGGTCAGACAATTTTATAGCCTGCCTGACGGCCCCCTTTTGACAGTAATATTTTTATATTAAATTGTAGCACCAAATTTTTTCTATGCTGCGATTATTATTTCTTTCCTGTCTTCTTTCAGTAACTGCTGCTGCACAAAAACTTCCTTCGATAGAAGACAAGACCGCTTCTTTTAAAAAATACAATGGCTTTATTAATTTTTATTGGGATGAAGCCGCCGGTAAGATCTGGCTTGAGATCAATAAACTGGATAGTGAATTATTGTACCAGACTTCTTTACCCGCAGGGCTGGGATCCAATGATATCGGACTCGACAGGGGATTGCTCGGCGATACACGCATCATTAAATTCACTAAAACAGGACGGAAAATCCTGATGATACAACCCAACTATGATTACCGCGCTATTACCAGTGATGCCAATGAGCGCAAGGCGGTGGAGCAATCCTTTGCACAGTCTGTCATCTGGGGATTTACAGTAGAAGCAGAAAGCAATGATCATTTCCTGATAGATGCAACGGATCTTTTTTTAAGAGATGCCATGAAAGCAGGCAACCGCATCCGCGCAGCGCAACAGGGAAGTTTTAGTTTTGATAAAACACGGTCAGCGATTTATTTACAGCGGACAAAAAATTTCCCACTCAATACAGAAATTGAAGCAACCATTACACTTACTAACGGCGACGGATCGGCCGGAGGATTTGTTCAGTCAGTAACACCTTCTGCAGATGCCATAACCTTGCGTATGCATCACTCTTTTATCCAATTGCCCGACAATAATTTTAAACCACGCGCTTTTGATCCGAGAAGCAGTTTCATCAATACTTCTTATTTTGATTACAGTACACCCATCAGCGAACCGATAGAAAAAAGTTTTATTATCCGTCACCGGTTGCAAAAAAAAGATCCTTCTGCTGCAATGAGCGAAGCTGTAAAACCGATTATATATTATCTTGATAACGGTACACCTGAGCCAATCAGAAGCGCTTTGCTCGAAGGCGCAGGTTGGTGGAACCAGGCTTTTGAAGCAGCAGGATATAAAAATGCATTCCAGGTAAAATTATTGCCCGATATTGCCGACCCGATGGACGTTCGTTACAATGTGATCAACTGGGTGCATCGTGCAACACGCGGCTGGAGCTATGGCGCATCAGTTGTTGATCCGCGGACCGGAGAAATTATCAAAGGCCATGTTATTTTGGGTTCATTAAGAGTAAGGCAGGATTATTTAATAGCGCAGGGTTTGCTTGCGCCGTTTGAGAACGGAATGCCGGTTGATGATAAAATGCTGAAGATGGCACTCGAACGTTTAAAACAACTGGCTGCGCATGAAGTGGGTCATACACTTGGACTGATGCACAACTTTGCATCGAGTACCAATAACAGAGCAAGCGTGATGGATTATCCGCCGCCATTTGTTCAACTGAATGCTGCCGGAGAAATTGATCTTTCCAATGCCTATACTAACGGCATCGGTGAGTGGGATAAAGTTTCGATCAATTGGGGATACCGTGAATTTGCTGATGCAGGCAATGAAAATATTTCGCTGAATAAAATTTTAGCCGACGCAACCAAAAAAGGATTGCTCTTTATTTCAGACAGGGATGCAAGAGCGGCAGGTGGGCTTCATCCTAATGCACATTTATGGGATAATGGTAATGACCCTGTTAACTCTTTAAAAGATGCCATGAAAATAAGAGCGAAGGCCTTATCGCAGTTTGGCGAAAAAAATATCCGTGCCGGTATGCCGATGGCAATGCTGGAAGATGTACTCGTGCCCGTTTATTTTTATCACCGGTATCAACTCGAAGCCGTTACAAAAATGATCGGTGGATTGAATTACAGTTATACCATCAAAGGCGATGGTCAACTCGTTACAAAATCTTTAAGTAAAGAACAACAGCTCACTGCACTGAATGCCGTGATCGATTGTATTGATCCAAAGGTTCTGATATTGCCGGATACGATCACCAAACTGATACCGCCACGTCCTTCGGGATATAATTTTACAAGAGAATTGTTTCGCAAAAGAACCGGGCTTGCATTCGATGCTTTATCACCCGCAGAAACAGCTGCAGATTATCCATTCTCTTTTTTATTCAACAGCGAACGCTTAAACAGGATGCTGGAATATTCAGTAATGAATGGGGGACTGGGTGTTACAGAAATGATCAATCTCCTGGTCGATAAAACCTGGAAATCCATGCGGCGTAAGGGGATGGAAGGATTGATACAATTGCAGACAGAACAGGTATTGCTTACATATCTGTTATCGGAAAGTATTGACGATAATCTTTCCTTTGCTTCAAAAGCAGCAGTACATAAATGTCTGAACGATCTTAAAAAATATATTGAAAGCAAACAAAAATTAACTACAGACGAAATGATGTCCGCACATTATATGCTGGCTATAGAAAGAATGAAAGCTCCTGAAAAAGCGAAACCAACCATTCACAAAGAAATACCGCCCGGCTCGCCGATCGGTTGTGAAGAAGATGATGATTGATGGTCGGTGGGACACCGACCACGGACGAAACCCGAGGTTGATGTCTCATCAACCGCAACATGATAAAATGCGACTTAACTTAATGAGATTGCTGTGGTCTGCCTGACAATTAAACTACTTTCGATTTAAAAATTATCAACTATCCATTATCAAATCGTTTCACAAATTGATAAAGATTAAAATCCTGCTCCGCTTCAATCGCTTTCTTCAATAGCGACTTATCAATATTTTTCATGCGTTGCTTTTGAATGAGCAGCCACGCTTTTTCGGCAAGTAACCAGTATTTTTTTTCAGGAGTATTTTTTTGATCCAGGTACTGCATAATATGTGCAAGCAATTCATCAACACCAACTTTTTGTGAAGCAATTGTTTTAACAACAACAACTTCCTCAGTATGCCGGCTGAAAGTGGGTGCCAACATCAAACGAAGATTTTTTACAAAAATATCGGCATCGGGCCGGTCTGCTTTGTTCACAGCAAAAATATCAGCGATCTCCATCAGTCCTGCTTTCATAGTTTGAATTTCATCACCGGCTTCAGGCACCAGCACCACAACAGTACAATCGGCCAGGCCTGCAATTTCAATTTCACTTTGTCCAACGCCAACTGTTTCTATAATAACAATATCGAATGGCGCAGTTTTTATGAGATCTGTAATTTCAATGATCGAAGGATGAAGTCCACCGAGACTGCCTCTCGTAGCAAGCGAGCGGATGAATACATTGGGATTGTCGTACCATTCACTCATGCGGATACGGTCGCCCAGCAATGCACCAAGATTAAAAGCAGAAGAAGGATCAATACAAAGCACGGCTACTTTTTTCCCGGCACTTACAAGTGAACCGATCAAAGCGTCCACCAGCGTGCTTTTGCCGGCGCCGGGCGGTCCGGTAATACCAATGATCGGTTTTTGCGATGAAGGAAGTTGTTCTAACAACGCTTCATAACCTGCAGCTTCATTTTCAATGATAGAAATGCAACGGGCCAGCGTTTTTATATTGCCGGAAATAATTTCCTTAAGTTGTTGCTCCCACATATAACAAATGTAAGTCACGAATTACTAAACACGAATTAATAGCACGAATTACAGGAAATGTTTTATACAAATGCATAAAGCATATAAATTTTTTGGCTTAGTTGTCTGCGTTCTTATGATTGTCTTGTGGGAAGGCTCATCATGTTTTCTATATCAATCCTGACTGTGTGTATTATATACCTTAATTCGTGTAATAAAAATTTTAATGGTTTCTTTGCGATAATGATCTCTGTTGTTATCATAGCAAAGAATGAAGCGCATATTATCGGCCGCACACTGCAAAGCCTGCAGGGCCTCACGGATGATATTGTTGTGGTAGACAATGGAAGCACGGACGGCACACAGGATATTTGTAAACAGTACAATGCACGTGTTATTGAAACCGGGTGGCAAGGGTATGGCCCAACAAAAAATATCGGCATTGATGCTGCAGAATATAACTGGATATTAAATCTTGATGCTGACGAAGCCATCGATGAAATATTGAAACAGGAACTGCTGCAACTGCCTTTGCAAAATGAAGAAGAGGTCTTTGAAATGTGGTTCAAAAATTTTTTTGTCGGGCAATGGATCAAACATGGTGAGTGGGGAAGCGACAAACATATACGGTTGTTCAACCGAAACCAGGTAAAATGGAACAATGCGGCCGTACATGAAAATCTTGGTTTATCAATGTCCGCAAAACGTACGCAGTTAAAAGGCCATATCCTGCATTACACCGCTCATTCAATTGCAAAATATGAACAGAAAACAATTGCTTACGCAAAACTGAATGCCCGTAAATATTTTGAGCAGGGAAAGAAGGGAAATTTTTTCAAACAATATTTTTCACCAGCTTTTTCTTTCCTGCATAATTATTTTATCAGGCTTGGTTTTATGGATGGGAATGCCGGATTTATCATCGCGAAAAATACCGCCCGCTATACATGGTTAAAATATAAATATCTTCGCCAATTACACAAAACTGATAACTTGCAAACGGCCTGACCGCCTTCATTACATGACTAATTTCATCCCGATATTTCCGCTCGGTATTGTTGTATATCCAGGAGAACAACTTAACCTGCACATATTTGAACCGAGATACAAACAACTCATCACCGAATGCTTTGCCGAAAAAAAACCATTCGGCATTCCTGCTGTCATCAAAGACCAGGTAACTGAAACAGGTACATTGGTAGAAATAGAAGAAGTGACGGAAGTCTATCATGATGGGAAAATGGACATCAAGACGCGGGGCTTGCAGGTTTTCAGAATGCTTGAAGTCATTAAAGCATTGCCGGACAAATTATATGATGGTGCCATTGTAACTTATCCGGATAATAACAGCAACGGCAGTAAATCAAAGATGCAAAAGATCATCCAGGGCATCCGGCAGATGCATGATCTGCTGAGTGTAAAAAAAGATTTTAAAAAACCTGATAAAGAACTCTGCAGTTATGATGTGGCCCATCATGCAGGACTATCTTTGCAGGAAGAGCACGAACTACTGGGTCTTATGAACGAGTTGCAGCGCCAGGAATACCTGGTTCGTCATCTTGCAAAAATATTACCGCTGATAGCCGGTATGGAATCACTTAAAGAAAAAATAAACCTGAACGGACATTTTAAGAATTTAGGGGGATCAGACCTGTAGGAAGTTGAAGAGGCAATGTTGACAGGTTTAATAATGTTGACAAAGCTGATAAAGGGAGAACTGCAGCGGCCATAATAAAATTTATCAACCCTATCAACTTTATCAACTTCCACTCCCTTAACAAAACCCTAAACTAATGACAACACTCTGTTTCGACTTTGGCAATACACGTTTAAAAGCGGCCGTTTTTAATGATGATCAGTTTGTAAAAGAGCTCATACTTGAAAATGACAGTATGTATACTATTGGCAAACTGATCGCAGAATACAAACCTGAAAAAACGATTCTCTCTTCCGTTATTAATCATGATCAGGAAATAGAGACATTACTGGCCAACGCCACACGGTTCCATAAAATATCTTACCGGACCAAACTGAATTTTACAACGCCGGTGGGTAAACCCGAAACGATCGGGGCAGACCGTCTGGCGCTTGCAGCTGCAGCAGTGCATTTTTATCCTGGAAAAAATAATCTTATCATTGGGCTGGGCAGTTGTATCACCTACAATTTCATCAATCAATCGCATGAATTTCTCGGAGGTGGTATCTCACCGGGACTTGATATGCGTTTTAAAGCATTGCAAACCTTTACGGCCAAACTTCCATTGATACAGCCAGAATGGAATTTTCCGTTGATTGGGTACGATACCAAAACAAATATTCAGAGCGGTGTTATTGATGGAATGTCCTTTGAAATAGCTGGTTTCATTGAGGCTTACGGCAATAAGTACGGGAACTTTAACGTGGTTTTAACCGGGGGCAATTCTTTCTATTTTGCCCGTAGGTTAAAAAACAGGATATTTGCCGACTCAAATTTTTTATTTAAAGGCTTATATGCACTCAGCGAAACTAACAACAGCTAAATATCTCCTTTCCCTTTTCACGGTTTTTGGCTTACAATTCACGGCTCATGCGCAGGAAAATTCACCATATTCCCGCTATGGCGTCGGCGATCTTACGCCCAATCAGAATGTTGTAAATCGGGCAATGGGCGGAATTGCCGCTGGGTATCTGGATAATGTGACTGCTTATCAAAGCCTTAACTCCGTAAATCCGGCAACCTACAGCAATCTTTCTATTTACGCTCCTTTTCCTTTTCAAAAAATATTCAATACTGTTTTTGAATTAGGTGCCGAAGCCGATATCCGGTCTTTAAAAAGTGCAAGTCTTTCAAAAAAATTCACCAATACCAATGCTCTTTTTTCTTATTTGCAGATAGGCTTTCCGCTGGCCAGCAAAAAAATGGAAAGAAAAGGGATCAATTGGGGAATGGTACTTGGTTTTAAACCGGTGTCCCGTATTAATTACAATATTGAAAAAGATGAACGGCTTGCTGGTATCGATAGTTTAAAAACAGTATATCAAGGTTCAGGTGGCTTGACACAGGCTTTTATTGGTACCGGTTTTAAATATAAAAATTTCAGTTTCGGCATTAATACCGGGTATATGTTCGGTAATAAAGATTATAGCACAAGACTTACTTTTATCAATGATACTGTTAGCTATTATGCGTCTAATTCCGCAAACAAAACAAGTATCGGTGGTGTGTTTCTAAACGCCGGAATTCAATATCTCATCAATACAGGCAATAAAGGAAAACTTGTTTTGGGCGCATATGGCAGCCTGAAGCAGAATCTGAAAGCAAGTCAGGATATTGTGAGAGAAACTTTTGTACACGATGCCACTTCAAATGCTGATCTCCGGATTGATAGTGTTTATGAAAGCAATAATAACAAAGGCACAATGGTATATCCTTCTACATTCGGGGCAGGATTTACTTACCAGGATGGCGGTGGGCATTGGCTTGCAGGGGTTGATTACGAAGCTACCAACTGGAGTGAATACCGTTTGTATGGCCAGCAGGATTTTGTACAGAACACCTGGACGATCAGAGGTGGGGTGCAATATCTTCCTGCAAAAAGAGGCTCCAGCGCAAATAAATATTTCAACTTTGTAAAATACCGTGCAGGTTTTAATTACAGTCCGGGTTATATCAAACTCGGCGGTAATAATCTTCCTGAATATTCAGGAAGTATCGGTGCTGGTTTTCCGCTTACAGGTAAGCGCATCGGAAGTGAATACGTGGTACTGAACACTGCACTTGAAATAGGTAGCCGTGGTAAAGCCAACAGCACTATCAGGGAAAACATCACACGTTTCAGCATCGGTCTGTCTATGAATGCACGCTGGTTTGAAAAACGTAAATACGATTAACGGAAATATTCATATTCTCCATCTTTTTAAATACCGCTATTCTTTTTTTACAGCAATAGGCATTGCAGTTGTATTGATGTATGGTTGCAGCGATAAGCCGAATATTAAGAATGATCTTGACAGGAAAAAAACTACGCTTGAAGAAGCCCATAATGTAAATGTGAATTATACGCAGGGCGGCAGACTTAAAGCCATTCTCCATTCGCCATTGATGCTGCGTGTGCAGGATACAATGCCGTATACCGAATTTCCAAAAACCATTCACGTTGATTTTTATAATGGAGATACGCTGATCGAAAGCAGACTCGATGCGAAGTATTGTAAATATATCGAAAGCCGCAATTTAATACTGATGCGGGACAGTGTTAAAGTAATCAGCACTAATGGAGATACTTTACTATGCAATGAATTGTATTGGGATAAAAACAGGGTGGGACTTGAATTTCATACCAACACACCAGTGATCGTAAAAACAAAAACTAATATTATTTACGGCCAGAAAGGAATGGAATTAAGCCAGGACCTTAAAAGCAAAAACTTTTACGAAGTTACCAACTCCATCATGCGCGTACCAGCATCGCAATTTCCCGACTAAGATCTTCCCGCCAACATTATTCGCTTAATTTTGTACTGGATGAACTATGGCTCTGTTCAGAAATAAGCACAAAAAATATTATAAAATGGAATACCGCCGTCTTGGAAAATCAGGCTTGCAGGTGAGCATCGTTTCTTTTGGAAGCTGGATCAGTTTTCATAAACAGGTAAATGATAAAATTGCTGATGAATTGATGGGCATTGCTTATGATAACGGCATTAATTTTTTTGACAATGCAGAAGTATATGCATTGGGAGAAAGTGAAAAGATGATGGGCCGAATACTCAAAAAGAAAAAATGGGATCGCAGTTCATTCACTGTTTCTTCCAAAGCTTTCTGGGGCTGGCGCGGCAAAGAAAATAAACCCAATCAGACGGGGCTTAGCCGCAAGCATTTAACAGAAGCCTGCAATGAAGCATTAGCACGGTTACAGGTTGATTATCTCGATATGTTTTTTTGTCACCGTCCTGATAAAAATACGCCGGTGGAAGAAACAGTATGGGCGATGAATCACCTGATTCAGCAGGGAAAGGTTTTATACTGGGGCACCAGTGAATGGAGCGGCGTTGAGATCATGGAAGCGCATGCAGCAGCCAGGCAATATAATTTGATTCCTCCAACAATGGAACAGCCGCAATACAATCTGTTTGAAAGAAATAAAATGGATAACGAATTTCTGCAGTTATTCAAAACGGTGGGTATGGGCACAACCATCTGGAGTCCGCTTGCATCCGGACTTTTAACCGGAAAATATAATAGCGGAGTTCCGAAAGGAAGTCGCTTTGCAATAGAAGGAATGGACTGGTTGAAAGATACCTGGATGGCCGGAGAAAAAATTAAAAAGGTAAAAAAACTTGGAGACCTGGCAGTGAAACTTGATGTATCATTGCCTTCATTGTCTATTGCATGGTGTATCAAAAACCCAAATGTGAGCACGGCAATATTGGGTGCTACAAAAAAAGCACAGCTACTCGATAATTTAAAATCAGTGGACGTTATGAAAAAGCTCACGCCTGAAATAATGGAAAAGATCGAACAGATTATGCAGACGAAACCAATATTGCCGCAATTTTAATTCTTCAATTTTAATTTCTTAATTCATTGATCAAACTTTACGGCATACCCAATTGTGATACGACTAAAAAAGCAATGACATGGCTGCATAAAAATAAACTTGCGTTTTCATTTCACGATTATAAAACGCAGGGTATTGAAAAAACAAAACTGCAAGGCTGGATAAAAACTGCGGGTCTTGAAAAAATCTTCAATAAAAAATCTACTACCTGGCGGGAATTGCCGGAATCAGAACAGGAAAAAGTAAATGATCCCGCAGCTGCAATACAGATCATGCTGGAACATAACAGCATTATTAAAAGGCCCATTCTCGAAAACGGTAAACAACTGATTGTGGGTTTTAATGAAAAGGAATATCAAACCTTAACGAATCCCATTAAATAATTACGAATACAAAATTATACTAATTGCTATCGATGAATACATTTAAACCTCAATTTTGTATAATCCTGTATCAACAGATATTAGTGTAAATTCGTGACAGAAAATTCTAATTAAAAAGTTTAGGCGTTATAGAAGAAAATTAAATAGCCTTGCTTAAAAAAATATTTGTGAATTCGTGCCATTGGTGGCCAAAAGTATTTCTATGATAGAAAAAAAAACAGCAAGAATAAAAGAAGAGAGCGCAGTGCTGGTAGGGGTGGTAACAAAAGATCAAACGGAACAGCAACTGAATGAATACCTGGATGAACTTGTTTTTCTTGCAGAAACAGCAGGCCTTAAAACAGTGAAACGTTTCATGCAGAAAATGACGCATCCCGACAGCAAAACATTTGTCGGAAAAGGAAAACTGGAAGAAATAAAAAACTATATCCAGTTAAAAGGAAATATTCATCTTGTTATTTTTGATGATGAACTAACGGGATCGCAGATCCAGCATATCGAGAAAGAACTGAATGTAAAAACGATCGATCGTAGTGATCTGATACTGGATATTTTTGCCAGCCGTGCAAAAACGGCGCAAGCCAAAACGCAGGTGGAACTTGCCCAATACCAATACATACTTCCCAGGCTGCGCGGTATGTGGAAACATCTGGAAAGGCAGGGTGGTGGCGTAGGTACACGGGGTCCGGGTGAAACAGAAATAGAAACGGATCGCCGGATAGTTAAAGATAAAATCAGTCTGCTGAGAAAACGTTTGTCTGAAATAGACAAGCAGGCATTTACCCAACGCAAAGACCGTGGTGAATTTATACGCGTTGCATTGGTCGGTTATACCAATGTTGGAAAATCAACATTGATGACATTGCTGAGCAAGAGCGAAGTGTTTGCCGAAAATAAATTATTTGCAACACTTGATACGACCACACGAAAAGTAGTATTCGAACAAACTCCTTTTTTATTAAGTGATACTGTAGGATTTATCCGTAAACTGCCGCATCACCTGGTAGAAAGTTTTAAAAGTACTTTGGATGAAGTAAGAGAAGCCGATGTGCTGCTGCATGTGGTGGACGTTTCGCATCCGCAATATGAAGAACAACTGGCAGTTGTAAATAAAACCCTGGCCGAACTGGGTGCGGCAGAAAAACCAACGGTAACCATCTTCAATAAAATGGATCTGTATGAAGAACATACTTTTGATAAATGGCTGGAAGAAGACGTAAAAAAGCAAATCCTGAATGAATTAAAAGAACGCTGGCAGAATGAAACGAAAGACAACTGCGTTTTTGTAAGCGCAATTGAAAAAAAGAATATCGATCTGTTGCGGCAAACCATTTTAAATAAAGTAAGAGAGATGTACAGGATCCGTTATCCTTATAAAGCGGAATATTTTTATTGATTGCACAGATTAAAAAACGATTACACGGATTTTAATGCAATTATACAAATGAATGCACAAATAGTAAGTGAAACTTACTACCTATAACTTACAACTTATTACTTCCAATTGACTTCTAAAAAATATACCTGGCATAAAATAGCAGATGCGGTTAATGAAATTAATTTCAACAGCAATGGTCTTGCTGAAATTGAAATAAATGGTAAAACAATCTGCATTGCAAAACATGATGATGAACTGCAGGCCTGTACGCACAAATGTCCCCACGCAGGTGGAAGATTGGCAGAAGGCTACCTGGATGCATTGGGAAATATTGTATGTCCGCTGCACCGGTATAAATTCAATCTGCAAAATGGCCGCAATATAAGTGGAGAAGGATATTATTTGAAAATATTTCCGCTGGATCTCAGGCCCGACGGGATTTTTGTTGGACTGGAAGAAAAAGGATTATTCAGTTGGTTGACCGGTTAATCACAACAGTTCAGCATATCCTCATAAGCCATATCGGGCATTGCCGATCTTTTCTTTGTTCTTCTTATATATTTTTCTTTCCGGGCAGTCAAGAGACCGGCAAAAGTGTTTTTTGCGGTCAGCCGGTTCTTATTCAGGTCCGAGGCTCTGAGACTGTTGTTTTTGACGGAAGATTTTTGTAATGCATTCATGATAGTGTTTTTGCAGATTATGCAAATCATATGCCTGTATAAAATCTTTGTTGTTTCAAATCAGAAATCGATTTCCGACTCTGTAAGAAATTCCCGAATTGAGCATAAGCCCGCAACAACATGAGCAGATGTTACCCCACTTTAATTTTTTTTAGCCTATCACATTAATTGATAAAAATTATTTTAAACCAAAAGACTGTGTTCCCGCCGGTGATAAAGCGATCACCGAATTTTTATATACAGTTCCTAATGTAGAATATTCTGCAGGCGCAATGAGTTTACCAGCCTTGTTAACGAGACCGTATTTGCCATTGATATTTACTCTGGCATAGCCGTTATTAAAATCACCAGCCTCCTTATAAATGAAACCCGTAAGTTCTGCTCCTTTACTATCGAGCAGCCCCCACTTGCCGTCTTTCATTGCCCAGCTTCTGTCTTCATTGATACCGAGGATATTCTGGTATTTAAAATCGATTACAGTTTTTCCTTTACCGTCAACAAGACCAACCAGTTTATCTTTCAGCAAAGGAAAGTAACCATTTGAAGGATTACCTGCGGCTTCGTATCTTTTGTCATCAATAGGATCGCCTTCTTTATTGATGAGCATAAATTTTCCATTCATTTTTACAACCGCTGTTCCATTGTAAAAACTACTTACCTGGTCGTATTGCACCGGAATGGCGAGGTTGCCCAGGTTGCTGATGAATCCCCATTTATTGTTTTCCTGAACAGCAGCCAGCCCGCTATTGAATTCGCCCATAGCAGCCCAGGTTTTGCTGCCGATCTGTTTGCCGGTTTTATCAGCAAAAAAATAATAGTTGTAGTAAGATGTTTTAATCCAGACCCGGCCATCTGTGCACTTGCCTCCTTCAGTGCCGGTAATGCTGAAAACCTTTTCTCCTTTTGTATCAAGATAGACCACCAGACTTTTATCTTTATCCAGCGACATCGCGATGCCTTCTGAATAAGGACCATAAAAAGCAGTGGTCAGATCTTTTATCTTATTAAAGTTTTTATCTGCGAGATAAGGATTCGCATCTGCTTCGGTTTGTATTGCACAGATACCGTCGGTGAAATTAACAGCGCTGTAAAATCCTTTGCTGTTGAGTTTCTTGCCGGTATAATCGAAAAAATTGTATTGTATTTTTTTAGCAATAAAAATACCCTCTTCATTAAAATCCCCTGCCTCTGTGGCGGGAATAATTTTTCGTGTATTGTTTGTAAGGTTCAGCAGCAGTACTGATACATCATAATTTATTCTGAGAGAATCTTCATTCGATGTAAAGCTGCTATTGTAACTGCTGATATTTTCATGATTGAATGTCTTAATCAATTTCCCGTTTTTGTCGAAAATTTTTACTTTATCCGGATTAAAATAAACGATGCTGTTCTTTCCGAGCAATACCCTTTCTGCAGAATCAGGTGCGACTATGATCTTTTTATTTTGATCGAGTACAGTTGCTTTGCCATCTTTACTGTAATAGAAATGATCAGCAGTCAGCGATGAAATATATCCATATTCAGGTTTCAGAACAATGCCGGATCTTACATTCATCATTCCGTATTTATTGTCCGCCGACCTTAGAATAATATTGCCGCCCCACTCCAGATTGGCTTCTTTATATTCAACAGGCAATACTAATTTTCCCGTGCTGTCAATAAAACCAAATTTTTCTTTTTTGGATACTTTAAAAAGACCTCCTTCCATCCGGTATGAAATGGAATGGTAATTAAAATCAGTCAATTCTTTTCCCGAAGCATTGATCAAAGCCGTTTCGGCATCATCAATAAGTTTACCTTTTACAGTTACTGCTTTCTTTCTCTGAACGGCAGCATAACCTTGATAAAAGTTTTCCGCAGCTTCATATTTAGCCGGTACGATCAGTTTGTTGTTCCTGTCTATATAACCATATTTGTTTTCAGTTTTCACCAGTACGGGCGCAAGCCCATTTCCAAAATTTGAAATATTGCTGTACAGCGCAGGAATGATCACTGTATTTTTCTGATCAATAAAACCATAACCTTCATCTTTTTTAAAATTCATCAGACCATCGTAACTGTCGCCGAGAAATTCATATTCAAGAGGTATGACAATATTGCCTGTTTTATCAACAGCGCCCCATAAAAAACCATAGGGTTGTTTTTCTTTTTTTACTATGGCCAATCCTTCCCGGTAGGCATCAATGCCATAATATTCCGGATTCACAATAAACCTGCTTTGAGGTACTGAGTAAAGCCCCACTTTATTCATCGTGTCTAATACAATATAAATACCTGCTTCGCGGGAAGTATACACACTGTTATACAGCATGGGAAGCACAATTGTCTTCGCTTCATTCATCAGTCCGTAACGGGTAATGGTGGTAGCACTCTGATAAGACCTGGCAGGAATAAGCGTAGTCTGAGAAATGGTTGTGTAACCATCATCATTTTTATAGCCGATCTTGTAATCCTGGCCAAACAGACAGCTGCATAATAATAATGGTACTGTTACCGAAAGAATCGTTTTATACATAAAAGGATTTTTAAAAGATAAAAGTACCCTTTTACGAAAAAAAGTAAATACCGTGGTTTGGGTATATTAAGAAGGGAGATACTGGATCCAATATCTAGTATCCAGTATCAATTCGTACTTCTTAATCCCCGCTGCAGTTCAAGTGCTGCTAATAAAAAATAATTATACGATCTATTGTTATTATTATTCTATGCTTTAACTTCTCCCTGTTCCATCCTATGCCAGTATTTAATTTTACTGGCCTTAACTACAATCATTACAACGCCTGGGGTTTCAACGCCCTGTTTAAACCATTGATCCAGTGATGGCACCCAATGTTCTTCCATTATAGATTTCGATTTAATAATTTTCGCTTTACCCATCACCTCGATAAACATTTTATCCTTTGCAACAAAGGAAAGGTTCACTGCCTGATCCTGCATAATATCTTTTACTTTCTGTGATTTTTCAAAGCTGAAGAAATAAGAATTGCCATCATATTTTACATCGCCGTTATTGCTCATGGGCCTGGAAGCAATGGAGCCCCGGGTGCTTTTAGTGCAGAGCATACAAAGATCAATGTTCTTCATTTTTGTACTGATGTACTTTAAAGTCTTTTGTGCCATAATAATTTTTTGGTAACGCTCCAAAGGCTACGCCAGTTTAAATAACCGAAGGAAAGGAAATGGTTGTTTGAGAATGGAAAAAGAAATGCATTCCAACATTAAACATTACAGCTACAACAAATTATTATTTTTGAAAACAGTTTCACAACCGGGAATATTTCTCTACGAAGGAGTAGATTGAATTGCATGAAAAATTTCCGCAGCAATAACAGCGCAGCAATTCAAGAGCTGAAAATTTTTTGGCAATCAAACAAAAGGCCGGATAATTTAATACTGGTTTCAGATTAACGATCTATCAAACCCAGCTCAATGGCAGCATCGTGTATTTTTTCTGCCGAACTGCTCCGGGCCTGTTTGGCGGCCATGTGCAGGGCTTCTTCACTGATATTCCATTTCTTTGCCCAGTAAATGACTTCCCATTTTTCGTGCATATTAATAAGTGATCGCTCGGGTTGTGTATGTTGGTTGAGGGTGTCAGGCATGCAGGTGGTTTAGAGAATGAAAATAAATAAAAGTCACGGATCTGGATACAGGTACTTTCACCTGTTTTAATTCATACCTTATAATGATGCTTTAGATTGATAATCCGTTGCCCTGACAATTGCTGCTGTTACTTCAGGGACTGTATTTCTTATCAATAAGATCACTGACTATCAATCAGCAGATTAAATTATCTTGCTGTGCCCGGATCATTTTTTTATTTACTGAATTAAATTATTATGCAATTACCGAAGCGTTTGATTTTTATAAAAACAAAAAACAAACCGTTGTTTCTGATCATTGTTTTATCTCTTGTTTTTTCTGTAACCGTTTCTGCACAGAAAACAAAAACAGGTTTCAATGTAATTGCTTTTTATACAGCTAAAAATGATCAGGCGCATATCAGCTATGTGCATGAGGCCAATAAATGGTTTGCAGCAATGGGAGAGTTACATCATTTTCATTTTGATTCAACCAACCAATGGAGTAATATGAATGATAGTTTTCTTTCGCATTACCAGGTAGTGCTTTTTTTAGATACAAGGCCGGAAGACAGTACACAGCGTGTGGCATTTAAAAAATACATGGAGCATGGCGGCGCATGGATGGGATTTCATTTTGCTGCCTTTGCATTAACCGGTTCTGATTATCCGCAGAACTGGGATTGGTATCACAATCAATTTCTCGGCTCTGGAAACTATGTAAGTAATACCTGGCGGCCAACAGCGGCTGTACTTCGCGTAGAAAATAAAAATCATCCTGCCGTAAAAAAGTTGCCGGATACATTCCGATCGGCACCCAATGAATGGTACCGCTGGGAAAATGATCTCCGTAAGAATTCTGATATCCAGGTTTTATTATCTATTGATTCCAGTAGCTTTCCATTGGGCACCGGTCCTAAATTATATGAGATCTGGCATGAAGGTTATTATCCGGTTGCATGGACCAATAAAAAATACAGAATGATCTATATCAACATGGGGCATAACGATATCGATTATGAACACAAAACAAATAAAACATTGTCTTACACTTTTGATAATACTAGTGAATCAGCATTTATATTAAATAGTTTGCTGTGGCTGGGGAATGCTATTAAGAATTAAGAATTAAGAATTAAGAGTTACAGGCATTATTAACAGCAATAACTGAATTGCCATGTTACAGAACCGCGTTGATCCTTACGGGAATATCATTCATACCAATGCACGTGGTGCATGGATGGGCAATCGCGGAATACTGCACAATGAACAAAAAGAATTGATCCGTGATTTTAAGTTAAAAGCATGGTTGATCTGTAAACTGGAATTCAATGAAAGAAAAAGAGAAGTGATGGCACTCAACCGGTACACTGAACTTTTTTTCCTGGATGAAGCAACAGCTTTTGCTGCCGGCCATCGTCCTTGTTTTGAGTGCCGCCGGCACGATTACAATTTATTCAAAACCTACTGGCTGAAAGGCAATCCCGAATATGGATTTGATGAAAAAATTTCTATTCAGCAAATAGATAACATTCTTCACCGTGAAAGAATCAACCGCGATCACTCAAAGGTTATTCATGAAGAAAATATAAAAACACTCCCGGACGGAACTTTTATTCTAATGAATGAAAAAGCGCACCTGGTTTTTGATCAACACATGTATGCGTGGTCGCCATTTGGATATGAAGAAGGAATATCTTTACCGGGTATTAATAAAGTACAGGTGCTTACACCAAGGTCTGTTGTCAATACTTTCCGGGCAGGTTATAACGTACAATTTTCGGCAGGACAAAGAAAAAAATAAAACAATCTGAATATGAAAAAATACATTGCCGAAGTAACCGGCACATTTGCACTGGTATTTTGCGGCACCGGCGCAGTTATTATAGATCAGCAGACAGGAGCAGTCTCCCATGCAGGTATTGCCATAACTTTTGGTTTGATCGTAATGGCAATGATCTATGCACTCGGAAATATTTCCGGCGCACATATTAATCCGGCTGTAAGTATTGCATTTGCTTTGGCTAAACGGTTTCCTGCGAAGCAGTTGCTGCCTTATATCATAAGCCAGATCACCGGGGCTTTCCTTGCAAGCCTTGTATTGAAATTTCTATTTCCGGAAGATGATTTTTTAGGAACAACGCTGCCAGCAGGCAGTTCCATGCAATCATTTATTTTAGAATTTTTTCTTACGTTTTTATTAATGCTTGTTATTCTGAATGTAACTACGGGAAGTAAAGAACAGGGTATGTTTGCAGGTTTGGCAATCGGTTCAACCGTTATGCTGGAAGCCATGTTTGCAGGTCCTATCAGCGGTGCATCCATGAATCCTGCACGCTCACTGGCGCCGGCTATTATTTCAGGGCACACAGAATCTTTATGGATCTATCTAACGGCAACCACTATTGGGGCAATAGCGGCCATTCCGCTCTGGAAATATTTATCCGAAAAAGAAAAAAATAATTAAAGTTTTTAGGCAATTGCTCAAAGTCATTTCCAGTTGATATTTTTTTCAATGTTTGATATTTAGTTAATTAGAACTAAATATATCAGTAGTGAACATTCTTAATAATTTTATCTGCAATTGGCATGGTAAATGTGTCGAAAATGATCAGCTTGGCAAAGTGACTAAACCAAAGCCCTGGTAGATTTCACTTCGAAAGTGTGCAACAATTTAATAGAAACCATTTTTAAAATTTGTAAAAAATAATTTTATGTCTGACAACAATGTTTCATTCCACAGAGTTCTTAAAGCATCTCCTGAAAAGGTTTATCGTGCATTTACTGAGGCCGTTGCAATTGCATCCTGGTTACCTCCATATGGCTTTCTTTGTACCGTGCAGGAAATGAATGTGCGGGTAGGCGGGACTTATAAAATGTCCTTTCAAAATTTTACAACCGGTAACGATCAATCTTTCGGCGGAACATATATTGAGGTCAAGCCAAATGAGTTTTTAAAATACATAGATAAATTTGATGATCCCAACCTTCCCGGTGAAATGCCTACTTCAGTTTGGCTGAAAAAAGTTTCGGTAGGTACAGAAATAAAAATTCTGCAGGAAAATATTCCTGCTGCCATACCTGCAGAAATGTGTTACCTGGGTTGGCAGGAGTCTTTAGAAAAACTGGCTAAATTAGTCGAGCCAAATATTCCGGATGCTTAATCATTTTAAAATAAATTTTGTAACTCATAACTGTTTTTAAATCAGCTTATACCGGCCTGCTGCAGCTTACAGTCGTTATCAGCTTTTGCAGCAAAGAACTCTGGTAATTATTTTAAATAAAAAATATGAAGCTGAATTTAGACAGCATTATTCTCTTTGTTCATGATGTGGACAAACTGAAATCATTTTATACGGAGTTTTTTAAACTCGAAATAATGGAAGCATCTCACGGATGGATACTTTTAAAAGCAGGAGACTGTAAGATCGGGCTACATAAAATCGGTGAACAATACGGGGGCGAAACTGAAAGGACGGGCAAACCGGGAAGTAACTGCAAAATTGTTTTTCAAATTGACGAAGACATTCATAAGTTCCGGGAACAATTACTTCAGCAGCGCGTATCTGTCAAAGAAATAAAAACATTTGACAATTATGATTACTGGCTCTGTGATGGAGAAGACCCCGAAGGAAATGTTTTTCAATTAAAGCAAAAAAAGTGATTGACCAAATGCATTCATAAATGAACGATAAAAAGTACCTGGAAACTTTTCAAAGAGCAACCAGTAAACTTGATCAGAAGCGGCTTCAAAAAAAACAGATAGAAGTTGCGGCCGGTATCGTTCTGGATTGTCCCTTTTTGAAATTGTATAAGAGGTCCTGGGCTTCCCCATCTAAAGATCCATTAACTGCCACATCAAGGATATTCTTTTCAGTATGGCTAAGCAATGCTGGTGCAGAAGAACAAAAAATATTCTACAATATACATGCCTTCAAATTAAGGCAGTTAAAAGGTTATTCCATACAAAGCAGAAAGTTTGCCGATGCTTTCAGGAAGCATTTTAAACAGGAAAAACAGCAATGGCCAAACGTGAGTGTACAATATGGCCCATTAACTTTAATGGAAGGCTGGTTAAAAGTTGATCTGGAAGATTTCCTGGATGAAACACTGGAACTTGCCAATAACTTTTTAAAAATAGAATACCTGATTGATGAAACCCTTGCTGAGTTTAAGCAATAATGGCGCGTAACAAATAACCCTTTGTTTTTTTAAAAAATTCCGGTACATGTTTTCAAATTGTTATTTTAATCTTATCTTAATCTTATAAAAAGGTTAGATAATCATCAAATTTTTTGAAGAGCAGGTACTGAATTATTTAATCCTGCAATTTCGTGGCCTAAATAAAGCATCCGCTTTTATAGGTTTCCAAAACGATGACTATTAAAATAATTGTATGAGAAAAATTGTACAGGTACTGCTGCTGTTAATTTTTTGTTTAACAGGATATGCGCAATTTACTCCGGGCAATTTAGCATTATTGCAGGCCGATGCTTCTGCAAGTAATACCACCTGCAGTGTTATAGAAATAAATAACAGCAGCGCTAATCAATCTGCCGTTACTACAGTTCCTATTATTGGAACAGGTGCCACCGCACTGCGTTTTTCAGGAAGTGCTACTTCTACAGGATACCTTGCCAACACCAATGATGGGAGCCTGCTTTGTTTTTCAGGAGTGAATACAACCAATACGGCTTCCAATATAAATACACTTAATCCCCGGGCCGTTGGTACATTGAATGCAGCACAGATTTTTAATTTGCCAACTACTTACACTGGTGCATCCGGTAATCAGACAAGAGGTGCAACTGCAGTTGATAATTCAAACTGGTTTATTGCAGACCAGGGTGGCATTTACACCAATAGTACTGTAACAGCTAATCCTTCCGGCAATTTCCGCAGTATAAAATCATTCGGTGCAGCTGTGTATGTATCTTCTGCAAGCAGCACTGCCACTGTGATACAGGTGAATACGATATCTGCTCCTTCGGGCGGATCACTTACCGGTTTGCCGGGCCTTACCAATAATGCCAACCTGCAGGATTTTTATTTGATCTCCTCCGGAAATAACGGAAACACTTACGATATTTTATATGTACTGGCTGCCACTTCCAATACAGCCGGCAGCATTTCTAAATTTTCTTTAGTGAGTGGTTCATGGACTGCCAATGGAACATATACAACAAGCTTTGGTGGTTTTGGTATCGCCGCACAAACAGTTGCGGGCGGCGCCAACCTGTATGTCTCCACAGGGCAAGGTGCATTAACTGCCAATAGTGTGATCAGATTAAATGATGCGGCCGGATTCAATACTGCTATCGCTATTACAACTGCGAACAATATTACATTGTATACAGCACCAGCAGGAAAAATAATAAAAGGTGTTGCTTTTGCACCGCTTGGTGGAGTTGTCAACAATCTTTCTCTTGCATTCAGTACTTCAACAACAGCTGCACTTAATCCTCCCTATGTCAGTGGGACCATCAATGATGTTGCAGATCCTGCGCAGCAACAGGGCATCGTAGTAGACGTAAAAGAAAATAATATAAGTATTGCTGCCGCTAATTACACACTCACAGCTTCGGGCAGCAACACAACTGTTGTACCGAATGCAAATATTGTTATCAGTAAAACGGATGGACAGGCAACGATAAAAATTACGCCGGCTGCTGCTGGGTATGATGATATAACGCTTACGTTGACCAGCAATGGCAACAACAAAACATTGGTTATTCATTATGCAGCATCATTGTCTGCATCTTCTTCCGCAGGAACGCATTGGCATACCGGATTTGGAGATGCTTCAGGCGCCATTGCAATTGATGATAATTATATGATCGTTTGCAATGATGAAAATAATCTGTTGTACGTATATCACAGAGATCAATCGGGCCTGCCCGTAAAATCATTTGATTTTAACCAGGGAAATATTCTTGGATTAACTGACGGCGCTCCCGATTACAAAGAAGTGGATGTTGAAGCAGGAACATCCAGTCCAATCACCAGTGGAAAAACTTACTGGTTGGGATCTATGAGCAACAGCAGCAGTTTTAATAATAAGCCAAACCGCAACAGGATCTTTGCGATCACTTCAACAGGTACTGGTGCTGCAACAAGTTTTGCCAATGCAGGCTCTTATAATAATTTAAGACAGCAACTCATTAGCTGGGGAGATGTACACGGCTATAATTTTACAGCCAGTGCTGCGGATGGTCATGATGCAAAAGTAATTGATGGATTTAATCTTGAAGGAATGGTCTTCGGTCCGGATAACAGTACATTGTACCTGGGTTTTCGGGCACCACTTGTTCCGCTTGCCAATCGTACAAAAGCGGTGATCGCTCCTATTCAGAATTTCGAAACATGGTTTAATAACGGTTCACCTGCAGGTAATGCTGTTATTGGTTCACCCATAGAAATTGATCTGGGTGGAAGAGGTATTCGTGATATCATCCGTTGGTCGAATGGCATTTATATTATTATCGCAGGGAGTTATGATGGCACATCCAATCCGGCGATATATAGCTGGACAGGCAATCCAGCAGATGCGCCGCTACTCACAGATTTTAATGTAACCGGATTGAATGTAGAAGGAGCCCTGCAGGTCAATACAGGCGGCATTTTGACCCCAACAAAGCTGCAGGTAATAAATGATGATGGCGATAAAATATATTATAACGATGGCATCGCTGCCAAAGATCTTACACAGGATAATTATAAAAAATTCAGTTCAGATATTTCGCTTTCATCCGGAGTAGTGGCAGTAGAATTTATTTCGTTTAATGCCGGCATTCAGAATAATAATGTATTGCTGAACTGGCAGGTTGGAAATGCTGATGATCTGAATAATTTTGAAATATTCCGGTCCATAAACGGAATTGATTTTGTTTCTATAGCAAATATCAATGCAGTCCGTGGGCAAATGACGTATTTCTATACAGATAATAATATTGCTGCGCAGAAAATATATTACCGTATAAAAGCAATAGAAAAAAGCAACCATCCTTATTTATCCGCTATAAGAATTGTGAGCCTGCAATCACAAGCTGAAACAGTATTGGTTTATCCCAATCCTGTAACAGATAACCTGCTGTCCGTTGCCGTAAGTAAAACGGGAAATAAAAAACTGGAGATCTATACCGCTGCAGGAGCCTTGTATAAAACAATTGATTTTACCGGTAATGTAAAAGACATTAATACAGCAACCTGGAGCAAAGGATATTACCTGATGCGCATTACTTTAAGCGATGGAACAACGACGATTAAAAAACTGCTGATACAATAATGGCTTATATGGAACGCAGATTTTTATGATTCACTTGATTTGCGCAGATAAAAATATGAAAAGACAACAACCGGTATCCAATAGCCAATCGCGATGATTATACGAATTATAAAAATCTGCGTTAGCTTTTCCGGACTTATCCCGGTAAGAACATAGGCTTACGAAGGCATAGCCTTCGAAGAGAATAGATCAGCATAGATAAGAAAAATAAATTTGTAAAATAATATCAGCATTTTTACAAAATGAAATTCTTATAATTGAAGCTTCGCTGTGTTTTATTGAGCGCCGGTTTTATTTGCTTTATGCAACAGGGCTTTACCCAAACCCCAGAATTGAAGAGCTTTCCCGGTTAGTATCGACAAAAAAAAAGACAGCAACAAAGTCACAATGCTATAGCAACCGGCAGAACAATACCAGTCCTTTAAGCCAGACACATCTTTGCAACCTGCACAAAAAGCATTGTTGCTGGCGCAGCAGCAGGTTTTGTTGCTTTTTTTTTGATTGTCATGTTTAGAATCTTAGAACCTAAATCCAATCAATAAAATAATTGAATAGCGGTAATAAAATCTTTCTGTCAAATCTTTTTTATAAAAATCATGTAGATCTGCGTTCCGGTAATATGCACTCCCTGCATATTTTTTTACTGTTTATGCAAAATATAAAACAGCCGCATCCTGATTGCTCATTACTTTTTTAAAAATAATTGCTTACACCCTTAAGCAATTTTATTCAATCGTATCTGTATGCCGGCACCTGCACATTTGCTATATAAAAATAAACAGTTGAAATATTTTATTTTATTATTTCTGCTACCCTGTTGCGCTGCAGCCCAGGTCACTGAAGGATTTTATTCAGATACTTTGAAAGATGATAAGGGAAGACCGGTTGCAAATTGTCTTGTTCAAAATAAAGTGAATACTTATTCTGTCTATTCCGATATATACGGATGCTATGAAATAAAAGCAAAAGAAAATGACAGCCTCTGTATCTACACGTACCCGGTTTTTAAAATTGTTTATATCAAAAAAAATGACTTGTACCAATACGCTAAAAAATATATTCCGCCCATCATTCAATACATTAATCCGATCGTATCAACTGCATATTCACAGGCGATAAATACAAAAAATACTGAAAAAAATGATGGTCAGGCAAACTCATCAACGTCGGAAACAAATTATAATGATAGCAGCAGGCTAAGACTTTCAGGTTCTTTTTTATACGGTAAACCGACGAGAAAAATTTCTATCCGCAACAATAAGTTCAGGATCAGTAATGCGCATATAAAAAAGTTAACTCTTTCCGGCAATTACAGTTCCGCAGTTGAAAATAAAATACCTAACCGCCAACCTGCTTTGCAACAGATTTATGCACAAGGTCGCTCTGAAAATGGAAAGCTTATCTGGTCCGGTGCCGAAAACGGCGAGTTGTTTAGTTATGGCCCGTTGCTCAGTAACCTTGAATTTGACGGCAGTAATTATTTGTACGATTCAAGAGGAAGGCTTACTGCCAAAGGCAATGGCAATGGAACCGCCGCGAAGATGTATGATAATAGTATTTTAAGAAATGCAATGTCCTTTTCTCAATCCCTGGATGTTCAGGGCAATATTACTGTTGATCAAAAAAAGAAAGCCGGATTTGAAACGAGATTTACCCAAACACAGGAAAACAGTATAGTGAAAGAAAATAAAAACAGTTCCGTCAATCTTTATAGCGCTGCCAATATCAATATCGGACAACTTAATATTTCAGGGAGTTATAATTTACTGCAGGAAAGTTTTTCCAATTCTAACAGAAATGGTTTTTTAAACCGCGTGTACCTGAATGCACTGCTTACACCGGTAAGTTTTGAAAATGGCCAGGGCCCCGCACTTGCGGGCGGACAAAGAACTTATAGCAACTACGCAGATAACCCTTATTACTTATTGGATAAAAATAAAAACGCATTTAAAGAATCACAACAGAATTTTTCTTTGGTCCTGGATAAGAAACAAAACCAATTTAATTTCAACATAACGCAGACATTAGAAAAGATTCAGCAAAATTCCGATGAATCTCTGAAGATCAATACTGCAAATTTTGAAAATGGCTTTTTACAGTTAAGAAAGAAATCAGATCTCAATTACACATTAAAAGGGAAAGCTTCTTATACGACAAAAAATTATAATTACGAAGGTGGGGGCATTGTTAATGCTGACTATGTATATACCGACGACAAGACTACGATTAATTATTTGCCTGCAGCTACTGCATGGCGTTACCAGCGTTCAGCTTCTGAATTTAGTGCGGCATATTCAGGATGGCATAAACTAGATAACTTTTCTGGGGGGATCAACATTTCTAACCGCTTATATTTTTCCAGCAGCAGCGAAAAGAATAAATATTTTTTACCTGCTGTCAGTGGATTTCTAACATATAATCCTGACAGTAAAATTTATGTCAAAACAATATTGTCACTCAGCAATACCTGCAGTGAACTTCCGGTGAATACTTCTTTCGGGTCTACAGATCTTTTACAATACAATACAGGTTCTTTTTTGCAATATGCGCCTGGTAAAGAAGTAAGAACATTTGATGGGCTGACTCCCATCAATAATAAAGAAGGGGCTGCTACGATCGAAATCACTTACAAAAACAAATACCATTTAACGATTGAGGGTTTTACAAAAAAAGTAACCGGGGATATTTATCCTATTATCGAAAACTTAATACTGCAACTTAAAAATATTGCTGATCATAAAACGAAGGGCGTAGAATTGCAATTGTGGATGACGGAAAATAATTTATTTTCAAAAAAGATATACTGCAGAAACGGGATTAACTTTTATGCGTATAAAAATAAGGTCACACATGTTGAGCCGGGTTATGATTATACTTCAATTTCAGGATTCAGCAATGTACACAAAGCCATAGTGAATGGCGCGCCGTGGGGCGTGATCGTGGGGAATAATTATTTATATGACAACAATAATAACCGCATCATCGGGGCAGATGGTTTTCCTTTGGTTAACAACAACCCCACTGTTATTGGCGATCCTAATCCGGACTTTATTATTAAACAAACCAATTCATTTGTCTGGAAAGCTTTTACATTCAATATAGATCTTGAATGGAAGAAAGGCGGTGATGTCTGGAACGGAACCCAGGCCCTGCTTGATTATTACGGACGCTCAGAAAATAGTGCTGCATTACGAAATACTACCAATTACATTTTTGCCGGTGTATTGCAAAATGGTCAACCGAATAATATTCCGGTGAGTTTTTATGATCCGCGTCAACCGGTAGAAAAAAATTTCTTTGTAAGATATGGTTCTACAGGTATTGCTGCAAACTATATTCAAAAGGGAGACTACCTGAAAATAAATACACTCGGTCTTTCTTATAAATGGCTTTTTAGAAAATACATAAGGCAGATACGGCTTGGCGCTTATGTAAACAATATCATTATCTGGACAGCTTATAAAGGCGTTGACCCAAACCAGTTATTAATGGATCAACCCAACAGTAGCGGGCTTGATTTTTTCAATCTTCCATCAACGACAAATATGGGTCTTAATATTTCAATTCAATTTTAGTTATATGAAAACAAGCATAACAATCCGTACGATCATTTGTCTTTTATTTCTGCTGCCATTGCTGCAACTTTCGGCGCAGATAAAGGATTACGCTTCTGTAAAAGAAAAAATATATATTCAGTCGAACCACGTATTTTTTAAACCGGGAGAACAACTCTTCTTCAAATTATATTTAGTGAATGCGCAGGATCAAACGCCTTCTAAACAAAGCGGTATTGCGTATGTGGAAATGATCAATCCTGCAGGAGCGGTTATCCAAAAAATGAAATTAAAAGTAACAAATGGTTCTTCCGAAGGCTCATATGATTTCAGCGAACAGGCCAGTGGCGGCGTTTATAAAATAAAAGCATACACTACATGGATGCAGAACGAAAACGACAGCAGTTTTTTTGTAAAAGAAATCACACTGCAGAAAGTAATTGCACCAAGAATTTTAATGAAACTTGATTTTCCTAAAAAGGGCTATGGTGCAGGTGATGAGGTGAATGCCGATTTTTCCATCCGCAATCTGAATGATCAACCCATCAGTAATTACCAGGCAAAATTTACGGTATCGATAGGCGGAAGCAATGTTGAGACCAGTAATTTTAAAACAAACAGTGTTGGAAAAGCAGTAGTAAATTTTAAACTGCCTGCTAATCTTGCAACGAATGATGGTCTGCTGAATGTTACAGTGAATTATGATTCTTACACAGAAGCCATATCAAGAAGTATCCCGATCGTATTGAATAAGATCGATCTGCAGTTTATGCCCGAAGCCGGGACATTGGTGAATGGCCTTGCTACCAATATCGCATTTAAAGCAGTAAATGAAAATGGTAAAGCTGCTGATATCAAAGGCGAGGTTTGGGATAATCTGGGCAATAAAATAACTTCATTTGAAAGTTATCATTTTGGTATGGGTAAGTTTTTATTTACGCCACGGGAAGGAAAGACTTATACAGCAAAGATTATTGCTCCAGCCAATATTAAACAGGAATACAAACTTCCAAAAGCCAGCGCTGACGGGATGGTAATGAATTTTTATAGAGATGGCAATGACCTGTTGATCAGACTGACTGCTACTCATAAAATGCCGGTCATGCTCATCGGTAAATCAAAAGATGTTGCTTACTACTCAATGGAAATTAATCTGAAGAATGAAGAAAAAACGATCAGGATTGACCCCAAATTGTTTCCTGCGGGTATCGCACAATTTACTGCATACAGTTCGGGAATGCCGCTGGCGGAAAGACTGGTATTCATGAATGAAAAAAGTATTTTGAATGTGAGCATTACGCCTGATAAGAATAAATACCTGCCACGCGAAAAAGTAAAACTCACTTTAAAAACGGCAGATGAAAATGGCAAGCCTGTTCCTGCTGACTTTTCATTTTCGGTAGTAGATGATAAGCTGTGGACCTTTGCCGATGATAAGCAGGATCATATTTTATCATGGCTGCTGATGAGTTCCGAACTGAAAGGAAAAGTAGAAGAGCCGCAGTTTTATTTTAAGAAAGAAGAGCCGAAAGCTATGCCTGCACTCGATCTGGTGATGATGACAAACGGCTACCGTTACTTTGATTATATTCAATATGTAACCAATGAAAATAAATTGAAGTTTGGTATTGATGGGATCAATCTTCTGAGCGGGGTAGTAGTAAATAAAAAAGACCGGCCAACAAAAGCAAAAGTTTTTTTAGTAGATACTTATCGACCCGATAAAAAAGTATTGCAGGTACAAACCAATGAAGAGGGGCAATTTTGTTTTACCAATCTTGTTCCGGGCAATAACTATTATATGGTGGCACAGTCGTTAAGAAAAAGAGAAACGATCAAAATAAAAGTCACACAAAATGGAACTGGTTTTTCACCGGCTACTGTTGCTGCATTCCAGGTAAAACGTGCGCAGGAAAAAGATAAGTTTTTTGCTGTTGATCCAAATAAAAATCCATTCAATAAAATGGCAGCTGATCTTAAAGCAGATGATGGACTGGCAAAAAAAGAAAGAGGAGTAGGGTTTAATCAACAATTGGTAAAACAAAACCAACTCGATGAAGTAGTAGTAACCGGTTTTGGAGCGATGCGCAAAAAAGATGTGACTGGATCCGTTACCACTATCAGAGCAGAAGAAATTGGTTTTGCCAACAATATCAACAATGCCCTTGCGGGAAAAGTTGCGGGTGTGCAGGTAATGCAAATGGCCAATCCCGGGGCAGCTCCCGTTATCAGGTTACGTGGTGAGGCAACTTTATCCGCTGCCAATGCTCCATTATTTATTGTAAACGGTATACCAATGGAAAACCTTGGACCCGGTTTTAATGTCAATGATATAGATTATGTGGAAGTGATAAAAGGGGCTACCGCTTCCGCTATTTACGGTGCAAGAGCTACCAACGGCGTGATATTAATTCAATCAAAAAAATGGTCAGCATCAAATCTGGGTATTAACATCAACGCTAAAAACTATTATGCTACCACATCTGTACAACTGAACAGTGAAAACTTTACTGCTGCAAAAAAATTCTATGCGCCGCAATACTATTCATTGCAGGCACCGGAAAGAAATGATTTCAGGGAAACAATTTACTGGAACCCCACAGTGCAGACGGATGCTAACGGTGAGGCAACAGTTGAATTTTATAATTCAGATGCCAGTACCACATTCAGGGCAATTGCAGAGGGTATTGGTCATAATGGATTGTTGGGAAGGGCCGAATCGACTTATGCTGTAGAGAATGCGATGAGCGTTGATGCAAAGATTCCACCTTATCTAACGGTAGGCGACAAGGCTTTGATCCCGCTTGTTATTAAAAACAACAGTACTGAAAGTCTGCTTGCTTCTATTAATGTAACCTCTCCTCAAAATGTAAAGTTGGGTAATTATAACAACGCTGTAGTGCTTGAGCCCGGTAAATCAATGCAGGTGCTGATTCCACTGGAAGCTACCGCTGCAATGAAAGGAGATATCCGCTTTGTGGTGGGCAACCAGTTTGGAACAGAAAATATTTCATTGCCCATTTCAGCAACGGATAAAGGATTCCCGGTAATTGAAACCTTCTCGGGGAATAAATCTACCAGTTATGATTTTTCTATTGGAAAAATAATTCCGGGTACAATGAAAGCAAACCTGAAAGTATTCTCCAGCCTGGAGGGACAGTTGTTGGACGGTATTGAATCCATGCTGCGCGAACCGGGTGGTTGTTTTGAACAGACTTCTTCATCGCTTTATCCCAATATCTATGTGTTGAAATATTTACGGGAGTCCGGCAAATCAAACCCCGAAATTGAAAAGAAGGCCATGGGGTATATTGAAAACGGATATAAAAGATTGCTGGGCTTTGAAACTTCGAAACATGGCTTTGAATGGTTTGGCCATACACCGCCGCATGAAGCACTCACTGCTTATGGTTTGCTGGAGTTTACCGACATGCAGCAATTTGTAAATGTTGACAAAGAAATGCTGGCCCGTACAAAAAAATTCCTGATGGACCGCAGAGACGGCAAGGGTGAATTTCAATTGGCTTCCGGTGGCTATGATCGTTTTGCTTCTGTGCCGAATAAGATTGCTAACATTTATATTGTATATGCTTTAACGCAGGCGGGTATTGGCAAAGAAATTCAACTCGAATATGAAACGGCTGTGAAAAAAGCAATTGAAAGTAATGATGGGTATCAATTATCAATGATGGCGCTGGCAGCAAATAATATGAAGAATGAAAAAGACTTTGCACAACTGATGGATCTGCTGCACACACAATATCTCAAAACAAAACTGGCATCAGAAACCAGCGTGGTAAATTCAAGAGATGCTTCTTTGAGGGTAGAGACGATGTCATTGTATGCATTGGCGTTATTGCGTAGTAAAACCCCTGATGTTGGATTGGTTGCGGATCTTATCTCAAAGATATTAGCTGAGAAATCTTACTATGGCTATGGTTCTACACAAGCCACAGTAATGGCTTTGAACGCTGTTGTGGAATATGCAAAACTTGCCGGAAAAATGTCTGCTGATTGCAAAATAAATTTCACCATGAATCAGAAGTCAATCACTACAGGATTGCTTACAGACAATTTAAAAGAAGGTGCCAATTCATTCAGCGTGCAATACAATAAAGAAAAAGAAACCATTCCTTTCAACCTGGAAGTGACTTACAATACATTTACGCCACCCAACAGTGCCAGAGCAGAATTAAAACTCAGCACTAAATTGTCAGCCGAAAAAATAAAGACAGGCGAAACCGTTAGAATGGAAATTGAAGTGACCAATGAAAAGAATATGCTGCAGCCAATGGCCATTGCCAAGATCGGTATTCCTGCAGGACTTTCATCGCAGCCATGGCAATTGAAAGAATTGATGGAAAAAAACCAGGTAGCCTATTACGAGATCTTTGATAATTACCTGGTACTGTACTGGATGGGCTTCGCCAACAATGAAACAAAAAAAATCAATCTTGACCTGAAAGCAGAAGTGCCTGGAACATACAAAGCAAAATCGGGCAATACTTATTTATATTATACACCGGAATATAAGAACTGGAGTGACGGGCCGTCAATAGAAGTATTGCCGTAAGAAGCATTTTGAATTTTGAATTCCTTTATTCGTGGAGCAGTAAATTAAGATGACGTAGGCAATGTATTGATCGTTTAATTCCGTATTGCTTAAAACAAAAGGTCCCCACAATTGCGGGGACCTTTTTATGAATATGCCAGCTTAAATTACCAATGGTTTCTGCCATCACGATCATCACGACGATCATTGCTGTAGAAGCTGAACACACGTTTTATTTCTGCATTACGTTGTGCTTCCAGCGAGCTGATCTGCTGTTCTTTTTTGTAACGGCTCATGAAGAACCTGCTTTTTACTTCTCTAACTTTTGCATCATACTCGCGGTTGATAGCTGCAACCTTCATGTCTCTTTCACGGAAATTAAATCTGTCGTTCGAATGGTTGTCATTTCTGTTGTCGTTATAAACAGGAACATTTTTTCCATTGTCATGACCATAACCGCTATTGCCCTGATTCCTGTTATTATATTGAGCGGAAACTGACATTGCGATTGTAACTGCGAAGAGTAGTGTAAAAATCTTTTTCATTTTGTAATTTTTTAAATTGTTATTAATGTATATCAGATGGATAAAGGAGCAGGTAGTTTACAAAAGAAATGTTAATGCATTGCCAGAAATACAAGCCACGAATTACACGAATGAACACGAATAATATTTTTTGCCACGGATGGCACTGATGAACACGGATAGCGCTGGGTCAAAAATTCAGTCGTTAAAAATTTCTTTTATCCTGACATGTCTTTTGGATATTAAACTAACGAAGAAGGTCACTGCCTGGTATGGTCAGCCCCCTGAACATAAATACCAATTTTTCCCTTTTCCCTAATTTAAATGCTGTGTTGTTATTTTATAGTCTTTGCCTCTAATTTTTTCTCACTTCGCGAATCTCCTCCAATTTTCCAGCTTAGCTTATGGAACGCTTATTGTTTTTTGATAGCAAAAAACAATTATGAAAAAGATTTTTCTCTACTCCACCATCGTGATAATTCTTTCCGTAAGCCTGCAGATTGCTTTTGCCCAGAAGGGATTTGATCTCGGAATCCGTTACCTGCTGACTGAATCGGCATTGTATAACAAATCAGATAAAAATTCAAGCGCCATTAAACGCGAAAGTACACTCAGTTACTTTTCTGGTGGAATTGCGCTGGGGTATAATTTCAACAGGCATATGGGCATAGAACTGGACATTCTGCATTCCCGGCAGGGGCAGGAATTTTCCGGCATGAACACATTAAATAGTACCGGCAACGCATTCAACCATGAAGTTGCCATCATCGCGTCAGCAAATAATGATCAGACAGCAGGCGCTTACCAGGCAAAGGCAGAATTGAATATGCTGAAAATTCCGGTGTTACTCAGGCTTTCAACAGACAATAGCAAACCTTTTTATTTCCATGTGAATGTGGGCCCGCAGCTTGACTTTTTACAAAGTGCCGTATTCGAATACAATGGCGAAGATGTTGAACTGCCCGGAACAGGTATTGAACCAAAGGATGTTTATCGCAAACTAACTATTGATGGGGTTCTTGGCGTGGGGGCAGGTTTTAAAATGTCGAAGCACTGGAATTTACTCGCACAGGCAAGATTTGATTATGGGGTCCAGGATGTAGAAAAGAAGAACAGTACATACAGTTTCAATAATGTCCAACAACCATATTATGGCAATGGCCGCGATGCAACCCATAATGCAACGGCTGCGTTAATGGTTGGATTTAATTATAAGTTTTAACCACAATAATTTAGCGGCCAATAGAACGCTGATTTTTATGATTTTACTGATTTACGCGGATCTCTAGGGACCTTCAGAAGTATAATCAATATAGTTTGGTTCAATGATGATTTGAGTAAGATTAGTAATGCAGCATAATGTTTCAAAGAAAATCATAAACGCTTCAATCTATTCTAAATAAATCATGACAATCAAAGCTATCATAAAAATCAGCGTTCAACAGAACATTGATTTTT
>JBDUCW010000228.1:0-4206 GCA_040003235.1 Ferruginibacter sp.
TTTAGAGAATACCGTGAGTGATGGTGAATTAGCCAGGGCTGATGGTCAGCAGCAGCCGGATAACAGTGTAAAAAGAAATTACACCGATCTGTTTCCAAGTGCAGCCATTACCTATAATGCAAATCCGAACAATATATTAAACCTGACTTATAGCCGCAGGATCGATCGTCCGAGCTATCAGGATCTGAATCCATTTGAAAATAAGCTGGATGAGCTGACGTATCAGAAAGGAAATGCTTTCCTGCGTCCGCAATATACCAACAGTATTCAGCTGATCCATACTTATAAATACAAATTCAACACTTCGATCGGGTACAGTCATATCCAGGATTTCAGGGCACAGGTAATTGATACAACGGAGAAAAGCCGTAGTTATATCACACAAAAAAACCTCGCCAGCCAGGACATTTATAATATTAATTTCTCATTGCCTTTCCAGATCACCAAATGGTGGAGCTTATATTCCAACATCAATGCATACCGCAGTTTTTACAAAGCTGATTTTGGAAATGGTAAAAAAATAAATATCGCAGTAAGTTCTCTTAGTTTGTATATGACACAATCATTTACATTGGGTGATGGATTTACCGGTGAGATATCAGGCTTTTATAATGCTCCTTCTGTTTGGGCAGGAACATTCAAGAGTGCAGCACTCGGTGATCTTGACCTTGGCGTACAGAAAGTACTGTTCAAAGGCAAAGGCAATATCAAATTCTCTTACACAGATCTGCTGAACACTTTGCATTTTGCAGGAACCAGTGATTATGGCGGTGCTTATATTCACGTTAGCGGCCATTGGGAAAGCCAGCAGTTGCGCATGAACTTTACTTACCGTTTTGGTAACAATCAGGTGAAAGCAGCACGTCAACGCAAGACAAGTGCTGAAGATGAAAACAAACGTTTGAACAGCGCCGGCGGTTTCGGAGGAAATTAAGTTGAACGTTATACGTTCTAAGTAATAAGTTATAATAAAAAAGCCATCGCGTTTGTGATGGCTTTTTTATTATTTGTATGTGAACTATAAATCGAAGTAGATAATTTCCGTACTTTTTACTTACAACTTATCAGGCAGGTAAATTAAAAAGACTTTCGACAAATTGTTCTTTATCGAAGACAAGCAGGTCCTGCGCTTTTTCTCCTACACCGATAAACTTAACAGGAATTTTAAACTGGCTTGCAATAGCCAGCACCACACCGCCTTTTGCGGTACCATCGAGTTTGGTAATGGTCAAGGCAGTTACATCTGTAGCAGCAGTAAATTGTCTGGCCTGCTCCAATGCATTCTGGCCGGTACTTCCATCCAGCACCAGCATTACTTCATGCGGTGCATCCGGTATTACTTTTTGAATAACTCTTTTTATTTTAGTCAGTTCGTCCATCAGGTGAGCCTTGTTATGAAGTCTTCCTGCTGTATCAATAATGATCACGTCTACATTTTTTGCAACACCACTATTAACCGTATCGAAAGCAACCGAAGCCGGATCGCTGCCCATTTCTTTTTTTACAATCTCAACACCTGTTCTTTCACTCCAGATCGTAAGCTGATCAACAGCTGCTGCACGGAAGGTATCTGCGGCACCCAGCAAAACAGATTTTCCTGCTTGGTGAAAATTATGCGCCAGTTTACCAATGGTAGTTGTTTTGCCTACACCATTAACACCCACTACTAAAATAATATGCGGCCGATGCCCTGCAGGCAATTCGTAATTGGTGTAAGCTGTATCCTGTGCTGAGTCTACCAATATCAGCCGGATCTCTTCTTTAAGAATTTTATTCAGTTCTGAGGTATTGAGATATTTGTCTTTGGCAACTCTTTTTTCAATCTGTGAAATAATCTTTACGGTGGTTTCGATTCCAACATCGGCACCAACCAATGCTTCTTCCAGATTGTCGAGCACTTCTGCATCTACAGTACTTTTCCCGGCAATGGCCTTGGTTATTTTACTGAAAAATCCTTCACGGGTTTTCTGCATGCCCTGGTCCAGCGTTTCCTGCTGTTGTTTTTTTCCAAAAAGTTTATCGAATAATCCCATTTGAAGAGTTATGAGTTCAGAGTTGAAAGTTATGAGTTGAAACAACTCTTAATTCTTAACTCTTAATTTTAAATTGAAGTACGTCTAAAACTAATAAAAGCTGCTCATCAGAACAGCTTTGTATTTTTCTTCATGTATTAATCAATTACTGAGCGAGGTGCTCTTTAATTTTGTCTTTGTGTACGATCGACTCCTTAAAAGTATAAGCGCCTGTTTTAGGGCTACGTACTGTACGGATCACTTTAGTCCAGTTCTTAGCTTCTGAAGCCGCCTTCTGGTCTTTGGTTTTGATCGCCGTTTTAGCTGCCTTTGCCATGATAAATTATTTTGATAGTGTAATAATAAAATTGTCCGGACCGGATTACTTGATTTCTTTATGAACAGTCACTTTTTTCAGGATCGGGTTGAATTTTTTCAATTCAAGACGTTCCGGTGTATTCTTTTTGTTCTTGTTGGAAATATAACGGCTGGTACCCGGCAAGCCGCTTGCCTTGTGCTCAGTACACTCCAGTATAACCTGCACCCTGTTTCCTTTCTTTGCCATTGTATAAATTATTTACGGTGATTAGATTTTTTCTCCTGCAGCACGCAGTTCTTTTACAACATTGTACAGACCATTCTTATTGATCGTACGGATCGCCTCTGTACTTACTTTTAAAGTAACCCATTTATCTTCTTCTGCAAGAAAATAACGCTTTGTCTGCAAATTGGGCAGAAACCTGCGCCTTGTCTTGATATTTGAATGCGAAACCTTATTTCCGGTTATTGGCCGCTTACCTGTAACCTGACATACTCTTGCCATTGTACTAAAATTTTGGACGGCGAAGGTAGGACTTTGTTTTTAATTTATCGCACCACATTCCGATTATTTTATAAAGTTTTGAGTTTTACGTTGTACGTGTTGAGTAAATAATGCTTTTATCTCAAAATGTTGCAACTGTCAGGCTGAGTTAACCGAAGTTTTGGCTTAGATATTTTTGACACAGATTGATATTAAGAATAATGCCCGCCCGGCCTGGCCGTTCGGACGGGGCTAACTAAGTTCCTGCATTATTTATGCCTTCTGAACAGAAGACGCTGAGACAGTAAGAATCTATTGAACTTGTCCTGCGTTTCATTTCCAAATCTCCAAATCACCAAAATTTTTTAACTGTCAGCCGTCAACTTCTTACTAACCCGCAACATCTGCAAGGCCACGGCCCCGATGATCAACGCCAGCCCAACATAAAACTGGGGCTTCAGATGTTCATTTTCTTTAAAAAAGATAAATGCCAGGATGATCCCGTAAACAGGTTCCAGGTTATAAGTAAGATTGGCAGTAAACGCTGATATTTTTTTCAGCGCATTCAATTGAAGGTTAAAAGCCAATATCGTACAGAACCAGGCCAGTACAAAAAGCCATACCCAATCTGTAAGCGTCGGTGTATAATACGCTGCAGGAAATTGCAGCAGGTACAGCGGTACCAGGAATGTAAGCCCGATCAGCCCGCCACCCAGTTCATACAAAGTCAGGGTTTGAGGATTGAACTTCTTCACGAATCTTTTATTGAAGATCGGGAAAAGAGCACTTCCCATTGCAGAAATAATCCCGAAAAAAATCCCTGTTTTATACTGCGGATGAAAATCAAATATAATATAGATGCCAACAATGGCCATCAGTCCCAGCAATATTTCTACAGCATTCAGTTTTGTTTTAAAGATCATGGGTTCAAAGAAGGCTGTAAAAAAACCTGTTGCCGAAAAGCAGGTAAGTGCCACCGCAATATTGGAGTATTTGACACTGCCATAAAAAGTTACCCAATGCAATGCAACAATAATTCCTGTGGCACAGATCTGCAGCGCGTCTTTCAAAGCAATTCTTTCCAGTTGCTTTTTAAAAAATAAGATCGCCCCCAAAGTAACAACAGTGATCAATAACCGGTACCAAACCAGCAGGCCTTCATTCAGTCCGATCAGTTTTCCCAGCACGGCTGTAAAGCCTGCCAGGAAAACGGCCGCATGCAACTGAATCAATGCCTTCTTCATAACACGAATTACAGTAATTAAAAAGGATTATAGGAATTTTTTTATTGCAAATTCAATTTTAAAAAACATCATGAATTATCTTATTAATAAAGAATGCGAAACTGTGCTTATCTGAAAAACTAAATCTGGTTTGATTTTAATACTCCCG
>JBDUCW010000031.1:0-42177 GCA_040003235.1 Ferruginibacter sp.
GAATCCATCATCAACAGCCTGCCGGGAATATTTTATTTATTTGACGACAATGGCAAATATCTGCGCTGGAATAAGAATCATGAAACTGTTCCCGGATACAGCACAGAAGAAATGCAGCAAATGTATCCATTGAATTTTTTTGATACTGATGAAAAAGAAATGATCAGCGAAAAAATCGGGAAAGTTTTTACCGAAGGTTTTTCAGATGCTGAAGCTCATTTCATGAGCAAGGACGGAACAAAAACGCCTTATTATTTTAATGGCATCCACATTGAATATGAAGGAAAGCCGTGCCTGTTAGGCGTTGCGTTTGACCTGACCGAAAGAAAAAAAATGGAAGCGGAGATCAGGGAAGCGGAAATAAAATTCAGAACATTGGTAGAGAAATCGCAGGTGGGTGTTTATATTGTTCAGGAAGGTAAATTTAGTTATGTCAATCCGCGTTTTGAAGAAATTTTTGGATATGCACCCGGTGAACTGATCGGTGCCGACCCGGTAACAACAATCATCAGCGAAGAATACCGCGACCTTGCTGCGCAATATATAAGGGTTCGCATGGAAGGAGAAATAGAAACGGTTCATTACGAAGCCACGGGCAAGAAAAAAAATGGCGAATTGAACCGCGTTGAATTTTACGGAAGCCGTACTATTTATGCCGGGCAGCCTACCATCATCGGAACAATGGTAGACATCACGGAAAGAAAAATAGCTGAAGAAGCATTGCAGAAATCTGAAGCCAACCTTCATACTGTTTTTGATACAACTGATACCATTTATGCATTACTTGATCTCGACTTTCAGGTAATGTCATTTAATCAACGTGCAGCAGATTTTGTCAGACATGAATTAAAAGGAGATATAAAACTTCATACCAGCCTGATCACTTATTTTCCCAAAGATCGCCAACCGGAATTATTAGAAAGAATGAGCAAAGTTCTGACCGGTGAGCAGATCAGCTATGAATCAAACTACCGGCAACCCGATAATAGTGTTAATTGGTATCATGTAAGAATGCTTCCGATTACCAATGCAGAAAAAATATCTTTCGGGATGATGATGGCAGTCTCAGACATTACGGAAAAGAAATTACTGGAACAGCAGATACTGAATCAAAAAGTACAGGAACAAAAAAAGATGACCAGAGCGGTACTTAAAGCACAGGAAAAAGAACGTAACAAAATTGGCCAGGAACTGCATGATAATGTGAATCAGATACTGGCGGGCGCAAAGATATATCTTGGGCTTACCATGAGTGGCAAAGCTGGTTCAACAGATCTGGTAAACTTATCCAGCACATTGATCGATAATGCAATAAACGAGATACGATCGCTTACACAGGAGCAGGTAACACCTACGCTGAAGATTAATCTGAAAGAACTGATTCAAACATTGGTAGACAATCTTGGTGAACAGACGGGTATAAAAACCATTTTACATTACGACATCGGTTACGTTAATATTGAAGACGACCTGAAGCTGAATATTTACCGGATCATCCAGGAAGCCATCAGTAATATCCTGAAACATGCAGCAGCAAAAAACGTTAGTATTGTTATAAAGGCTGACGAAAAGGGATTGCAGGTTTTACTAACAGATGACGGAAAGGGATTCAGTATTGAAACTACTAAACCGAAAGGCATTGGGATCTCCAATATCCGTAACAGGGTAGAATCATTTAACGGATCTGTATGGATACAATCAAGTCCTCAAAATGGTTGCAGTATCACGATCAATATTCCTTTTTGATATTGTGTAATCCAGTCATTTTATCTATTCATCAAACCAATTGTTCATCCCAGCTTTAGATATTTGCAGACAGTCTTTTAGCCATTTGTCTACAAACCGGTATTTAAAATTGCATTCACTTTGCTGCTGGATTTATTAGTTTTCATTATATGGTTGTTGAGAAACAACTGTATTGATGGTTATAGGTTTCCCTGCTGTATTTTTATGCGGCAGGCTTTTTTATTTATATGCCGGTCTCCCGGAGTGCTTTATCCATAACTGTTTCATCCTATCACAGTAATTAGCAACATCAGCTTTACACAACTGTCTACAAACAATTATTTTTTTTATTTCAACTTTTGTTGAAGCATTTTTTACTAACCTACCAATCATTTTCACCTCAAAAAACTCAAAAAAATGAAACAGTTTTTCAACACTCTCTTTATGATCATACTGTATGTTTCGGTGCAATCGCAACCGGCAGTCAACAGTATTAAACAACTTACAGAGGCCCGGCCCGCGAAACCTTTACCTACCGGCATACTTCATGCTGAAAACTGGTATTCAGCTGCCAGCAGTTATATACGCGAGCAAGAATATTCCATCGAATGGAAAAATACACTGCAGCAATATGTTGCTGTGAACCGCAAAAATCAGGTTGGATTTTTTTTCAGACAGGATGGATATCGCATCCTTTCTTTTTCAGGCAATGAAAAAGATAATTGGGAATTTGATTTCCGGCTGCAGCGCATCAGTCGTGGCAGCAATGAACTGGATCTTACATCCGCTGCATTGCTAGCTGCACCTAAAAAACTTACTTACAGATATCCTCAATTTGAAATGGAATATCTGAATGACAGTACCGGTATGCGTCAGAACTTTATTGTTCGTCAAAAACCAACCGGCAATGGTCCACTTGAAATTACGATGGGATTGTCAGGACAATTAAGCACTACTATGGACAAAGCCAACCGCCTGTTGCTCTCATCCGGTTCCAAGGAAAAACCCGTTACGAAAATGATATATGACGGACTGAAGGTCTGGGATAAGAATAACCAGCCCCTTGTTGCAAATATGGAGTTAAGCATCGATGGAAAAACATTAATATTAAAAGTGGATGATAGCGGAGCCGAATATCCCATAACAATTGATCCATTGAATCACACACCAGACTGGACTGATAATGGGCAGGGCGTATTGCCTTCGCTTGACGTTTTATATGGCAGCAGTGTAAGTGATGCAGGTGATGTGAACAATGATGGATTTGATGATATTATTATCGGAGCCCCCGGCAATATTGATATACTTTCCAGTACTGTTATCGCCAGCGTGGGTCAGGCTTTTATTTATCTTGGTTCGCCAACTGGTCCTGCAACATCTCCCAGTATTACATTGCAGTCTTCTACAACCATCAATGGGCTATTCGGTTATTGCGTGAGTAGTGCCGGAGATATCAACAATGACGGATACGACGACGTGATCGTAGGTGCTCCTGCCGACCAGGTAACATTAAACTTCGGTATACCTTTCGGTGCCATCAGTAACAAGATCGGAACCGCATACATTTATTATGGTAATGCAACAACTGCTTCCATAGCATCTTCGGCAGTTTCAATCCATTTAACAGCAGGTGATTTCAGTCCGTCGACCTTCGGACTAACCCTTGATCCGTTGTATGGTTTTTCTGTAAGCAGTGCCGGTGATGTTAATAATGATGGATATGCAGATGTAATTGTAGGAAGTCCTTTGTATACAGACCTCGGTACATTAACGGTTGCAGGCAGAGCAACTATTTATTTAGGAAGCAGCTCCGGCTTAAATACATCTTCGCCAATTCATCGCAATACCGGTTTATTGTCAAATAGTTTATTCGGTTTCAGTGTAAGCAGTGCCGGCGATATGAACAATGATGGTGCAGATGAAGTTTTGATCGGTGCTCCGGGATCTTTGACATTAGTACCCGGCCTTACAGGAAAGGTGTATGTATACCAGGGAATATCAGTTCCAACACCCGGTGCTGTTTCAGCAACCGCAGTAACTTATTCTGATGCTGCCTTGCTTAAAACTTTATTTGGGTACAGCGTAAGTAATGCGGGTGATGTAAACAATGATGGCTTTGATGATATTATCGTTGGCGAGCCACTTACATTAAATCTTGCGGGATTGGTAAGCGTTGGCAGAGCAAATATTTTTTACGGAAGTGCAACACTCAGCAATAAATCTTCAGCGGATGTTGTCTTGCGAAGCCCCAGGGATCCCGACATTTTAGGATTGCTCGATGGCAACCTGCTGTTTGGTTTTAGCGTGAGTGGTGGTAAAGATCTTGATTGCGATGGTATTGATGATGTCATTGTAGGAGAACCCGGTGGAACAGCGATCGGTGGCTTATCCGGTGTCAATGCGGCAGGAGGCCAGGCATATATTTATTATGGTAAAAATACAACGGGCCCTTCAGCGATAAGGGGCTGGGAACAGAAAGAAACAGGATCGATCGTTGTGGCTAACCTCCTTGGCAGCAGTGTAAGTGTTGCGGGTGATGTAAATGCTGATGGCAGTAATGATATCCTTATCGGGGCAGCCAATGGTACGCTCGACCTCAGCAACATACTTGGAGGCATCATCAATTATACGTTTGTACAAAGCATTGGCAGTGCTTACGTAAATTTCGGATGCTTACTCCCAACGGTCTTTACATTGCCTGTTAACCTCATCAATTTCAGCGGCTATCTTAACAACAATGAAGTGGTACTGAAATGGCAAACTTCTTCTGAGCAGAACTATAGCCATTTTGAAGTGGAAAGATCAGCAAATGGATCTTCATTTGAAAAGATCGGGCTGGTAACCGCAAACAATAACAGCAATACTCTGCTCAACTATAGCTTTATTGATGTTAATCCGGTTTCGGGAACAAATGCATACCGGTTAAAGAATGTTGACAAAGATGGAAAATTCACTTACAGCAGCGTCATCAATATCAAATTGAAATCTAGCGTACCGGCAATTCGTGCAAAAGCAACAGCCGGAAGCAATGAAATCGCAATTGAGTTTATCAACACAAAACCCGGCAGATATACCATTGACCTGCTGGCCATGAACGGTTCATTTTTGCAAAGAACAAGTGTAATGGTATCCGCTAATAACTCCATCGAAAATATTGCTTTGTTGAAAGCGGTAAGCAGTGGAATGTACATAGTGAAAGTGCAGGGCCTTACTGCTGCTGATCAATATCATGACAGGCTGTTCATAAAATAAAATATTTAAAGAATGGTTTTCATTTTAAATAAAAAGATACAATGAGATCAGCATTTGTTTACAAACCAGGATGTTTAAAATATTTTTCTTTGTTTCATAGAATTATCTATGTAAAACCCTTTGAAACAACAACTGTATTTATGGTAAGATGTAGAATTATCGAAAAACTTTCTTATGAAAAATACCACCCATAAACAGTTGATCAGGCAGGTTGATTTCATCTTGCCTGTTTTTTAAAACATTAAATCAGTTTCAACAGGTGTTTTATGGTGGGTGGGCTTAATGCCCACCCTTTTTATTTAAATAGATCAGCTTGAACCGCACAGCAGTTGGGCAAAAATATACAGGAGTATAGACATTTGTGTACAGGCAAAAACCAGTAAGATTGTTTCTTTGTTATATCAATCTATGAAAAAGACCATGAATCCAAATCCTGTAAAGAAGCCTGGATCTTATGAAAACCTCTTATTCTCTGAAGACCTGACTGCATCGGTGAAGACCCAAAGATTTATTGAACCGGCTAACTTATGAAAGGCATTAGGCAGCAGTTAGTGCAACGGGCGGGATGTTTACATCCTGCCTGTTTTTCTAAATTATACAAACAGATATTGAATATCCATTTTTATTCCGGTAAGTTTATTTCTTTTTACTTCTCAGCAATGCTTCGAGATAATAATAATCAGCATAAATGATCGGCACATCAATTTCGCTTTTAGCAGGCTTATGCCCCGTGCTGTGGTTTAATATAAAGCCACCGTTGGTATTTGCTGCAGAACGGTAATTGCGGGTAAGGCTTTCTAATATTTTTCCGGCAGCCTCCCTGTACTTTTTTTTGTTTGTCGAATAATTACTGAGCTCATACAATGCAGATGCAGTAATAGCTGCAGCAGAAGCATCTCTTGGTTCCTGGATTTTATCAGGAACATTATAATCCCAGTAAGGAATTTTATCATCAGGAAGATCAGGATTATCAAGAATGAATGCAGCGATATCTTCTGCCTGTTTCAGGTAAACAATATTTTTTGTTTCGCGATAGCACATAGTAAAACCATACAGTCCCCAGGCCTGACCGCGTGCCCATGCTGATTCATCCGCATATCCCTGCGCTGTATTTTTTTGAATGACATTGCCGGTGATGGTATCATAATCCACTACGTGGTAAGAGCTGTGGTCTGAACGGAAATGATTTTTTAAAGTTGTGTTGGCGTGCGACACTGCTACTTTATAAAATGAAGAATCATTACTGAACCGTGTAGCCGCAAATAATAATTCAAGGTTCATCATATTATCAATGATAACCGGATATTTCCATTTGGAAGTTGAATTCCACGATTTGATACATCCTGTAACAGGATTGAATCGTTTACACAAAGTCTTCGCCGCCTGGATAATGATTGCTTTATAGTTTTCATTTTCAATTCCTGTCAACCGCAATGCATTACCATAACTGCAATAAATTTTAAAACCAACATCATGCGAATCCGTATTCCATTGCTCTTTCTCCATCAGCCTTGTAAATGTTTCGGCATATTCTTTCAGTTCCGGTTTTTGCGATTGTTCATATTCCAGCCACAATATGCCTGGCCAGAAACCACTCGTCCAATCCCCGCTGGGCACGAGTTTCAAAGAATCTTTATCGAGCGATCTTGGGAATGTGAGCCGGTTCGTTTTTTTGTTGTTAATTGTATTGATCATTAACATGCTTTGTTTTTCCGCATCGGAAAAAACTTTCTTAATATCCGGTTGTTGTGCAAATGTTGATTGAAATAATACACAAAAAACAATCATCAAACGATAGCCCTGTTTTATCATGATTCTATTTATTCTTTTACTCGATTTTTTTTAATTGTAATGCATTTAATACGGGTTCGCCGGTAATCGCTTTGAATCTGATCTCAAGACCATTATCTTTTACCTGCAACATAATTTTTTTGTCTACAGGTTTCGCAATGCCATATTGTTCTGCAATATTAAAGTTTTCCAGCATCACACTGTCATTAACATACACATTGAATATGCGTTTTGTTTTTGGGTCCGCTTTTGTTGTGGTTGAAAGATTATAAGCCAGGTCATCTGCAACTGCCCCAGACAATTCTGCAAAATGTAAAACGAGTTCGTAATTTCCTGGCGGAACATCGAGCCTGTATTTTTCAATACCGACCTGTTGTGTCTGGTAAACCGGATCATCATCCGTTCCTGAAATATTTTTATCTGTTCCGTAAGGAGTCCGGTTGCTGTTTGGAAGTCTGAACGCTTTACCGCCAACATGTCCCCAACTTCCTTCACGGTAAACTTTGTCGGGCATCCACAAATCCCCTTGTTTTGAATTAAAAAATCTATTGGTGCCCAATAAAATATTTATGCCCGTGAAAATATTTTTTTTATCCTTGAGATTATAAGGCTGTATTTGCAAGGCAATTGTTGCGGTGTCATTAAATTCTTTTATACCGGCGGAGCCTTCAGCCGAAATTTTATTTAATCCGTTTGTAAAAGGTACAGTCCATTGCGCAAAACCATTTTCAACTTTTTTTGATCCGACTATTTTATCATTCAGTTTCAATTGTATATAACCCAGGTTGGAAGCTACTTTCACCGGTTGCATACAATATCCCGTTCCGCTATCGGCAACGTTCACCCTTTTATTCCAGGAAGCTGATGTTATTTTAACAAAAGGATTTTTTGATAACATGGATTGATAAAAATAATACTGCTCTTTAGGTTCTCGGTTCCATGCCAGTAATCCTTTATTATTCATGTGTGGCATTGTTTCCTGCCTCGTTTCTGAATTAAAATCTGCAAGATTCCATACGATAGCTCCGGCAACAAAAGGCCGTTTCATCATTTCCGAAAAATAATACTGATGAAAAAATGTTGCATACTCCATGCTTTTGTCGAAACGTACGGGTTGGAGGCTTCTGATCCTTGTATCTGCATCAGCGCCATATTCTGTAAGCATCATCGGCCTTTCAGGAAATAATTCATGATAGTGATCAAGAAAAACAGGAAGATCGGTGATCGTAGTTCCGTACCAACCCATATAAAGATTCCATCCAACGAGCATCGGAATATTAATAAGACCGGTATTGTAATAGGGATCAAAGTCGCCATGATTTGCCATCATTGTATAACGGTAAGGATCTTCTTTCCTGCTAAGGCTATCAAGCGAACGGGCAAGTTTTGCAATGTTTGCGTAATAAATACTCTGTCTTTTTTTATCTGCTTTAAAATGCGGCTTTAATAAAATTTCATTCATATAACCCCAGATGATCACCGACGGATGATTATAATTCTGATGGATCATTTCCAGCTGCATGTTTCTGCAATTATTATAAAAAGTATCTGACTCCGTGATCTCGTTCACTACCGGAATTTCAACAGAAGCAAGAATACCCATTTCATCGCAGGCGTTTAATAATGCCTGGTCCTGCGGGTAATGCGCAACACGCAAAAAATTTCCGCCCATATTTTTCAGCAGGCTGATATCATCTGCTGCAAGTTGCTTTGGCAAAGCGTTTCCCATGCCCTCATGATCCTGATGCCGGCTTACACCAACCAGTTTATAAGCATTTCCATTTAAGAAAAATCCTTTAGCCGCATCAAAATGAAAAAATCTAAATCCTGTTTTATTTGTAAGCGCATCAAGTTCCTTACCCGATTCTGAAGCTGTTATTTGGGTGTTCACTGTATAGAGATAGGGATCATCAGGTGACCAAAGATGAGGCTGCATAACTGGCTTCAGTTCCTGTGTAAATTTTTGATCCATTCCGGATTTAATATCTTCTTGCGAATTCAGTTTCGCAACAACTGTTCCTTCTTCATTCAATATTGTTGTAGTAATATTTATTTTTTGCGCGGACGTATTATCGTTTGAAATAATTCCGTTGATGGTTACGCTTGCGTTTTCTTTGGTTACAGAAGGCGTGCTGATATAAATTCCATTGGCTCCATGATCATCACAGGCAAAATGAATTTTATTTACTGCTATCATTGATACGTTTCTGTAAATGCCTCCATAAAAAGTAAAGTCAGCAGTAAGCGGCGGAATATTCTGATCAAATGCATTGTTCACCTTAACAGTTATTTCATTGCTGTTATCAGCACTATATTTTAAAAATGGACTGATATAAACATAGAATCCTGTATAGCCGCCGGTATGACTTCCTGCCTTTTGGCCATTGATAAAAATATCCGTTTGTTGATTGGCAGCTTCAAAAAATAAATAAACTTCTTTATTTTTAAAATCATCCGTGACAGTAAAATTTTTTTTGTACCAACAGGCACCGCGGTAATAACCGGGTTCGTCATCCATCACATCTGCTATATTCCAGGTATGCGGAAGATTGATGGTCTCCCATTTTATATTGGTTGCATTGGCGGCATCAGCTTTTGTAAACGACCAGTTCATGTTCATGTCTGTAATGACGCGGCCATTTTTTTCATTTTGTGCCGGTGCAGAAAAACAAATCAGCAAAAAATAAATGAAAATAAATTGTTTCAAAAAATAAATTTTAAATTTTTTTACACGGTCAATTTACCTGGCTATTATTTATTCAACAGAATATTACGCATCGATTTCGATTGACGTTATTTAATAATTAAGGTACTAATTGAATGAGGCAGACTTTCTGTTGTAACTGTTTTGCTGTTCATCCACAAATGATAAAGGATTTTCTTGGCGGTTGTATTCATTACAATCACTGCAATGCTGCCATCGGTATTGACAAAAGAAGTTGTCTGCAATTCTGCCCTGTTGGCGGAACTCGCGATGCGCCTGGCGCCGGGCCTGATAAATTTTGAAAAATGCCCGATATAATAATAAGCATTGGTATAAATGAGCTTCCCGTTTTTTGTGTCCGCGTGTATGGGAGCAAAACAAAAATTTCCGACGTGATTCGGTCCGCCTTTTTCATCCAGCAATACATTCCAGTCTGTCCATGCCACCGTACCGTTATTAAAATCATTGATCATGGAGTAGCCATACTTTTCACCAAGCGCCCAGTTATACACACTGTCGATATTAAATTTTTCTTTACAGCCTTCGGTAAAAATTAATTGCTTTCCCGGAAATGCCTGTGAGACCAGCTTAAGATTTTCAAACTGCATCGGGCCACCAGTCCATGTTTCATACCAATGAAATCCAATGCCCCAAACATATTTAGCAGCGTCTGCGTCATTCAGTATCACACTCGCTCTTTGATACATCATGTCACGGTTATGATCCCATGCAATTAATTTTTTATCAGACAGGCCTTCCTTTTCCAGTGCAGGGCCAAGAAAATTTTTTATAAAATCGCGTTCATCTTCTGCAGTGAAAATGCAGGACTCCCATCTTTGTTTGGCCATCGGTTCATTCTGCACGGTCAGCCCCCAGACAGGAATTCCCTTCGCTTCATAAGCTTTTATAAATTTTACATAATAATGGGCCCACGACTGATTGAATGCGGATAATAATTTACCGCCATGAATTCTGTCGTTATTGTCTTTCATCCAGGCCGGAGGACTCCAGGGACTTGCATACAAAAGAAGTTTTCCGCCTGCGGCCGCAATTGCTTTTTTAATAAAAGGAATACGGAACTGTTCATCATGTGCAATATTGAAAGTAGCAAGTGATGTATCATTATCATTTACATAAGTATACATATCGCTGGAAAAATCACAGCTGCTGATATTGGTTCTTGCCAATGTATAGCCGATCCCTTTTTTTTTGTCATAATAAGCATTCATAAATTCCCGTTGTTGCTGTAGTGGAAGCCTGGCATAGGTTTCAGCAGCAGCATCCGTTAAAGCGCCACCGATGCCGATAAAGGATTGAAATGTTGTGGATGGATCAATAAATACACAGGGTTCTTTTTCAGTGGGTTGTTTGTATTCTTTGAAATCGAAAATTTCTGTTTCTGTTAAACGTAAGCTTGTATCAGCGGCTGTTGTATAAACAGTAACCTTCCTGTTTTTAAATTCCGGTATTTCTTTTTTGGATGAATAAGAAGTTTTGCCCTGCGCCACTCCAGTATAAAAAGTGTGAGACAAAAAGATAATACACAACAATGTTTTCATGAGCATGATTTATTTATTGCAACAGTTCAAATGTATCTTCTAACCTGATATCATTGGAAGCGCTGCCGATCATCACGTTGAATTCTCCGGGTTCTGCAATCCATTTTAATTCATTGGTATAAAAAGAAAGTTGTTCCCGCGAAATTTTTAAAACAATTGTTTTTGATTCACCGGCATTCAGTTCTACTTTTTCAAATCCTTTCAACTCTTTTACAGGCCGGATGATACTGGCTACTTTGTCCCGCAAATATAATTGCACTACTTCTTCGCCTTTATATGAACCGGTATTCGTCAAGGTAAAACTTATGTTCAGTGTATCATTATTGCTGATCTTTTTTGAACTTAATTTTATGTTATCATATTTAAATGAAGTATAACTGAGTCCATATCCAAAAGCAAAACGCGGCGTGTTGGGAAGATCAGTGTATGCAGATTTGTAAACAATATTTTTTTCATCTGTGACTGGTCTTCCGGTATTATTGTAACTATAGAAAACCGGAATCTGACCTTCAGCCCTTGGAAAAGAGATCGGCAATTTTGCAGAAGGATTGTAATCACCAAACAAAACATCAGCGATCGCATTTCCTGCTTCGGTTCCGAGAAACCAGGTATATAAAATTGCCGGGACATGATCTGCTGTCCAGTTAAAAATTAATGGCCGTCCTGCCATAACTACAACGATCACTGGTTTTCCTGTTGCCTGCAAAGCTTTGATGAGTTCTTCCTGTACACCCGGAAGATGAATGTCAGCAAGGCTTTTAGCTTCGCCGCTCATATCAAATGATTCACCGACAGCAGCAATGATGATATCCGCTTTTGCAGCAGCTTCAATTGCTTCAGCAAATCCTGCATGTGAAGTATCTTTTATACCGCAACCATCTGCAGACAGGAAATTAATTTTATTACCGGCTGCTGCCTGTAGTCCATTATACAAAGAAACAAACTGATCGTTCTCCCATTTTACCGACCATGCGCCCTTCATATCGATGGATGATTTTGCAAGCGGACCAATTACCGCGATTGTTTTTTTATCTTTTGACAAAGGCAACAAGTGAGATTCGTTTTTCAACAATACAATACTTTTTTTTGCCATCTCTCTTGCTGCCTGCTGGTTTTCCGCGGAGTTAAGAACTTGTTTTTCTCTTTCTTCATTACAGAAACGGAATGGGTCATCAAAAAGACCCAATTCAATTTTTTTACGTAATATTCTTTTAACTGCGTCGTCAATTATTGAGACAGAAACTTTTTTATCTTTCACAAGTGTTGCAAGGTGATCGATATAACTATGACTTTCCATATCCATATCACTTCCGGCATTAATGGCCAGCGCAGCAGCTTCGTATTTATCTTTTGCAAAACCATGATTCACCATTTCACCGATGGATCCCCAGTCGCTGACCACAAATCCTTTAAAGTTCCAGGCGCCTTTTAATATATCACGTTGGAGATAACGGTTTGCAGTAGCCGGAATTCCATTGAGCTCATTGAATGAGTTCATGAAAGTTGCGGCGCCGGCATCCAGTGCCGCTTTGAATGGCGGAAGATAAACCTGCCAGAGCAAACGGTTGCTCATGTCCACTCCATTATAATCCCTTCCTGCAATCGCAGCGCCATAAGCAGCAAAATGTTTTACACAGGCCATCACAGAATTGGTATCGCCCAATTTATTTCCCTGGAAGCCATGCACTCTTGCTTTTGCGATGAGTGAACCAAGAAAAGGATCTTCGCCGGCACCTTCTGTAACACGCCCCCAACGTGGATCACGGCAGATGTCAACCATGGGCGCAAAGGTCCAGTGAATACCTGCTGCCGCGGCTTCTGTTGCTGCAATTCTTTCAGAATGTTCAATCTGTTTCATATCCCAACTGGCAGCTTCTGCTAAAGGAACCGGGAAAGTTATTCTGTAACCATGTATCACATCCAAACCAAAAAGCAAAGGAATTTTTAATCTCGATTGCATAGCTATTTCCTGCAATGCCCTTGTATTTTTTGCACCGCGCACATTTAGTAACGAACCTATACGGCCTTTTTTTATTTCTTCGTTGCGGTCAAGCGGTTGTCCCAATGGGCCTGTTGCCGTATTACGATCACCGGCGTATTGTGTGAGCTGACCGATCTTTTCTTCAAGGGTCATTTTTACCAACAGATTATTTACTTTTATTTCAACAGGATCAATATTTTTTTTTACCTGTGCATGCAAACCATTTAAAGTAAATAAAGTAAGTAAAGTAAATAATGGTTTCATGCTGTGAAAGATGATTTGGAGATATGAAGATGTGGAGATGTGAAGATTCCCTGTAACTGTAAGCTCTTTTATTTTTGATGAGCATCCGGCTTTAAAAAATTTCCACATCTTCATATTTCCACATCTCCACATTGATTAATTGATTTGTACAGGTCTTCTGTATGCAGTTGAAAAAATATCTACATCAAACTGCGTGGTAATATTATCCAGTATCTGCACTTCCATTTTCCTGGTACCAGCAACAGGATTGTTCAGCAATTTCATATAAATGGTATCCATTGCCTGTACCGCTTTTGGAAATATGATAGAATAAGTTGTATCAACAGAAGGAATGGTCGTACCGTTCTTATCAACAATATTATAATCAACGCCGCGAACTGCAGGCGCTGTTTGTCCAAAAGTAGTGACAGCATACTTGCATACTGCATCATAATCCCTCACAAAAGTTGAATAAAACTGTACAGGAAATTTTACAAGTGTTGTTTGTGATTTTGTTACCGTAACGGCAGTATTGTTATTGGGAACAAATATCGCGTAGTAGTGATGCGCCAGTTCAGGAACACCTGCGGCTGTATCGTCTGCTTTATTGCAGGCAGTAAAAATGATAACTGTCGCTGCTGTCATTAAAATATATCTGAATGATCTCATGTTGTTATTTTTTAAATGTTATTGCCAGTTCGGATTTTGTATTACGTTTCCGCCGCTGAGGTTGATCTCATTAAAAGGAACAGGATATAAATAATCGCGTTCGGGGCGGAAATGCCTGGTGCTGAGGGGTTCTACAATCAGCACATTGTCTGCATTCAGATTCAGACTGCTTTGCAATGTTCCCACCCATTCTGCTGTAATATATTTTGCGCCCAGCAATTCCTTGGGCAACATGATCTCTGCAGTTTTCCACCTGATGAGGTCATCATACCTGAAACCTTCCAGTGCCAGTTCAACGGTTCTTTCTCTCCTGATCTCATCACGCATATCAAGACTATTAGTCGTTGCAAATGCATTGGTAAGTTTTACAGCAAGTCCTGCCCTTGTTCTCAATGCATTTACAGTAAGGTTAAGATCGGCATCGCTGATACTACCGTTCAGTTCATATTTTGCTTCTGCATAATTCAACAGTACTTCAGCATAACGGATCAATATTCTGTCAACCGTTGCTGCATTGGTAGTGAGCTGGTCTGCTTTACTGAAACCTTTTTTCGGAGCGAATGCGGTTCTTTCACCCAATGATGTTTTAGGAATCCATGGACCCTGGTAAGCCACTTCGGTGGAACGGAAAAAAGTAAAGCCTACACGCGGATCGCGGTTGTCGAGAATGGTATTATAACTTGTTTCATTTGCTTCAGGAACAAATAAGGGCGAACGTGGAGACGCCAATGTTCCATCCATTTTCCACGCAGGAAGTCCATCGCTGTATAAATACAAACGAAGCAGGTTGCGCGTTGGTGCCATCTGGCCGTTTTCAAGGTCCCTTGAATTATTATGTCCGAGTATGAGGTTAGCGTTACTAACGCCATAGATCTTTACAAAAATATTTTCTGTATTGGCCGCGCCTTCGCCTGCATATTGAAACAGGTCGCCATAGTTAGGATATAAAGTATGTCCTTCTCCCATTACACTTGTAGCGGCGGCGATAGAAACATTGAGATGATTCTGCCAGGTAGCGTTGCTGCGGAATTTTCCGAAAGTACCTTCGAATAAAGCAACCCTTGACTTTAATGCCCAGGCCGAACTTCTTGTTACCCTACCATATTGTGCTGCGACAAGGTCAACGCGTTTGGGTAACCAGGTAGCTGCAAAATCAAGATCGGCATAAATCTGTGCCACCACTGAATCTCTTGATGTGCGTGGCATCAGCAGTTCAGGAGAAGTTTCTGTGAGCGTTTTTAAAAGCAAAGGTACATCCCCATATTTTTTCACCAGGCTTGCATAAGCATAAGCCCTGAAAAAACGTGCTTCTGCAAAATAGCGGTTCCTGATCGCGTCAGTGACTTTTGCTTTGATTCCTTTTTCTAAAATATTATTCGCGGTGAATATCATTGCATAAGGATCGCTCCAGTCGCCACTTGAATTAGTAACTGCCCTATTGCCATTACTGATCTGGTTGGCACCGGTGTTCACGGCATCATCGCCGCGGTTGTCTACCCATGCACCGGCAAGTTGCTGATATAAACGATTGGCCGCGTTCATGAGATCAGTTTCTGTATTCCAGAAATCTGCATCACTGAATTCTGTTTCCGGCAGTCGGTCAATTTTTTTGCAACCGCTGATAAAAAAGCCTGCTATGATCACAGCAGCGATTGATAAATATTTGAATTTTTTCATTTTACTTTTTATTAGAGTGAAACATTAATACCAAATGAAACCGTGCGATAGAACGGATACGTTGTTGCGCTTACATTATTGCCAACTTCAGGATCGAAGACACTGAGGACTTTTGTTGATTCCCACAGATCCTGTCCTGAAACATATATTTTAATGGACTGGATAAATTTCTTTTTGACAGGAAGTGTATAACCGATCTGAACATTTTTCAGACGGACATAAGCACCGTTCTGCGCCCATTTATCGGACGACATATAATTATACGCATTGGTCTGGTACATTCTTGGAAAAAGCGCATTGGGATTATCTGGTGTCCAGCGGTCCATATGAATTGACCATGGCACATCGGCAGTTCCAAGCAGTGGAGATAAAGTTCCCTGGTCTATTAAAAATTTACGAACTGCTGCTCCCTGGAAAAATATACTGAAATCAAATCCTTTGAATCCTGCAGAAAAATTGGCGCCATATGTATAGCGCGCATTTGTTGTTCCCAGGTAAACAAGATCACCGGAATTGCCCGGCGTACCACCACCGGCTGATATCACACCATCACCATTGAGATCAAGATATTTCACATCGCCCGGTTGCGGATTTGCAAAGAAGGGATAGCTCACATGCGATTTATAATCGTTTGCTTCCTGCAATGTCTGAAAATATCCCGCAGTTTTGTAACCCCATACACTATTCAATGGATAACCTTCCAGCAAGGAAACCACACCACCGCTTCCTACTGTACTTTTTCCATTATATTTTATCAGTTTGTTCTGAGCATCTGAGATATTGAAGCCAACACTGTAATCAAATTTTCTCCCGATCTTATCTCTCCATTTTATATCCAGCTCTTTACCCCAGCTTTTCAATTCTCCCACATTTGAAAATCCTACAGCAACACCAATGAGACTTGGCACATTTAATTGCGCCAACATATTTTTATTATATTTTACATAATAATCAGCGGTAACAGAAAGCCTGTTTTTAAGAAAAGAAAGGTCAACACCTACATTCGATTGCTCTACTGTTTCCCATGTCTTATCGCGTGAAGCAAGTTTATCCTGGTACAGATACTGTGTACGCACACCGTTGAAAACGAGATTGCTGCTTGTTGTCAGTCCGCTTGTCAGCAGCGGAATATAATCGTAGTATCCCAATACAGAACCGTTACCCAGTTGTCCCCATGAAACGCGGACCTTCGCTGTATTGATCACATTCACATTGCGCATGAAATTTTCTTTGTCCAGTTTCCAGGCTCCTGAAAAAGATGGAAATAACTGCCAGCGGTTTTCAGGTGCCAGGCGCGAACTTCCATCATAACGGTAAGAGGCTTCCAGTAAATATCTATCCCTGAAAGCATAATTCAAACGGCCAAAAGCTGATGCCAGCGCCCAGGTCTGAACTACATCTTTACTTTTTATTGTTAGCGGATCGGCATAATTCAAACTAAAGAAATCATTGGTGATCATATTTTGTCCTGAAGCCTGCACTTCATCCTTGCGGTATTCTTCATATGAACCGCCCTGTAAAAAAGTGAAAACGTGCTGATCATTTATTTTAAAATTATAGGTAAGAAATGCCTGGAGGTTATTTTGATAGCCTTTGTTTTTTACCAACGCAATCGAATTGGGAGTATTGACCTGGAAACGGATACCGGTAGGAATAGCTGTGCGTCCATACCAGGTAAGTGTTCTCGCATCATTTTCCGAATTATACGTATTTTGATTTCTCCATCCGATCACATCCAGCGTCAATCCTTTCACTACGTTTTTTACCTGAAAATCGAGACGGCTGGTGAAGGTTTCATAATTCCTTGTTTCGATTCCTGCATTTTTTTCGATGTCAACAGCATTTACCTGCAGATCGCCATTGTATACAGTACCTGTTACATCTTCAGCAGGAACATATAATGATTGCCTGGCGCGGCTGCGGTACAACCTGTTTATGATCTGGTCGGTGCCATAAGAATTTTCTTTTACAAAAGAACCGATATATCCCGCAGTTAATTTAACCGATATATATTTATTGAGTTCAGCATTTACATTCAATTTGAAATTATAACGGGTATTATCATCAGGGCCATATTTCAATACACCATCCCTGTAATAATAATTTCCCGACAGGAGATAATTTACTTTTTTCTCTCCGCCACCAACAGATATGGTATGGCTTTGCATGGAATTATATTTATCCATCCCTGCTTTTATCCAGTTATTATTACCATAATATTCCCAGCGGTCTGCAGTCGGATTCGGACGGTAAGAAAAATTCGGATTCATTAACCATTCGATCTGTTCGGCATTGAATTCACGGGCACCGGTTGCATTAAAGCGGGCTTCATCAATTAAAGTCTGTTCATCCCATGAATTCAAACGTTCAGGTTGGCGGGCCGTGATGTTGATGCCGTAATAACTGTTGTAATTGACGGAAGTTTTTCCGGGCTTAGCCTGTTTTGTTGTAATAAGCACTACACCGGATGCAGCGCGTGCACCATAAATGGCCGAAGCAGAAGCATCTTTCAAAACGGAAATGGATTCTATATCATTCGGGTCAAGCAGGTTCATATCCTGTTCAATACCGTCTACCAATACCAGCGTACTCGGCTGGCCATTGACTGGCGCATTGGCAGAAGAAAAACCCCTGATGCGAATGTCGTATCCTTCAGCACCGGGTTTACCGCTTCCGCGCAATACAGTTACACCGGGCAATACACCCTGCAAAGCTCCCGTTACATTCGGTACTGGTCGATTGATCAGATCTTTCCCGCTTACCTGCGCAACAGCTCCACTAAGATTTACTTTACGTTGAGTACCATAACCCACGATCACCACCGCATCCAGCGTTTGTGAATTTGAAGAAAGAGATACATTTATAGTATTTCCGGAGGTAACTGTTACAGTTTTTGTAGTGTAACCTGTTGAAGAAAAACTCAGCACGGCTCCGGGATCAGCCATTAATGAATAATGACCTTTGTTATCGGTGGCCACTCCTTTTTTAGAACCATTAATCGTAACGCTTACTTTTTCAAGTGACGCGCCCGTGGAATCAGTAACGGTTCCCTCCACCCTTTTTGCCTGGGCAGAAAGCTGCTGGCCTGTTACCTGGAAAATAAACAGTAGAAAAAACAGCGGCCAGTTTCTTTTGAAAAATTTCGGGACATCAAGAATTTTTTGAGCTCTCATACAGCAATCGTTTTAGCAATTAGAAAAATTTGTTATCGCATTACACAATGATTTCCCTGTCTGCTCATCAGAACAAACAGCAATTAATGAAATGCTTTAAAAGGAAATAATGATGGGAATAGAATATCCCGGGCAATGGCCCGCTTTTTTTATGATCATATCACAGCAATTTAGTTTAGGATTCAAAATTGCCGAATAAAAGCCCTTGCTTCCAAATTTACAGGTACGCCAAAACCTCTACAAGAAAAAAAATATTCATTGATTTTCAATGGCTTGAATATATTCTTGTAATTATTCGCCTACGTTTCCAGGAAAACTTAACCGCAGAGACGCGAAGGCGCTAAGTTTTTTAAATAACGAAAAATTTTTGAATAAAAATTTCAAATAGATTTATAATAAGATTTCCGTCTCTGTTTTTTGCGGTAAAAAAATCTATTTGGTGACAGCAATAAGAAAGTCAAACAGATTTACTTCATTGGCCAGGCCAAGTTTTTTTCTCAGGCGATACCTGCCGGTCTCTGCTCCCCTGAGTGAAATATTCATCAGTTGCGCAATTTCCTTTGTGGTAAGATTCAATCTGATATAAGCAGCCATTTTTAATTCTGAAGCCGTGAGATCGGGGCAATGGTCCTTAAGTTTTTTGAGATAATTCGTATGAACGCTGTCAAAGTGAATGGCAAACTGTTCCCATTCCTGGTTGTGATCAAGTTCTTTGTCAAGCACTTTAATGATCTTATGAAAATCTTTCGAAGTTTTCTCCATGCCTTCATGATGCCTGAATTGCTGAAGGTCTTCTTTCAATTTAGAAAGGATTTCCATTTTACGTACAAGATTCATTGCTGAAGAAGCCAGTTCTGAATTTTTGTGTTCAACTTCTGCCTGTAATTTTTCATTGCGCAGGTTGATAATGACCTTTTCATTTTTTTCCACTTCAATCTGGTGCTGAAACTGGAGCCGTTCCTGTTCATCCTGTAATTTTTTTTGCTCCATATCTGCCAGCAGTTTTTCATTTCTCAATTGAATGATCTGCTTTTCACTTTTCCCGATTTCGAGTTCATGCTGCAATTGAAGCTGCTTTTGCTCTTCATCATATTTTCGCTGCTGTTCTTCCAGTTTCAATTGCTGAAGCCGTTTGTATTTTCGCTGCTGTCGTTTATAAAATAAATAAATAAGCCCCGCAAACAATAACACATATAATGTATATGCCCACCAGGTTTGATACCAGGGTGGTAGAATGCGGAATGTGAAAGTGGAGACCGGCGATTCATTGTCAAAATTATTCCTGCACTTTACTTTAAAAATATATTTACCTGCAGGAAGATTGGTATAATCCTTTTCTGTCTTTTTCCCCCAGTCTGACCAACCTTTATCAAAACCTTCGAGATAATAACTGTACTCGGTATTCTGTTCCTGGCCAAACAATGCAGAGGAACATTCAAAATGAAGTGCATTATATGCATGTTCGATGGAAGGGATTGAAGTCTGAACACTGTAACCGCCATAGATCAATCCATCTTTCTGAAGTGCAGACCTTACATTCCTGATCAGCACCCGCAAGGATTGCTTATTTTTTTTATACTCCGCATAATTAATATGAAAAAAACCTTTCTCTGCTGCAATGAAAACATTGTTGCTGTCAACAATATCGATGTGTTCGAAACCACCACCCATGATCCGGCCATCGATCTCCGGAATAAAAATGACCCTGTGATCTTTAGACATCGTATTAACGATCCCGACTTTTCTATCGCGGCAGAACCAGATATTGCCGGCTTTGTCTTCTTTAATATAATCAACAGGGAAGCCACCGAATAAATTTTCAAAATAAACGGACCGGGTAAAGTCATTGATGCTTTCATCATACTCAAAAATGCCTTTGTCGGTGGTCAATAAAATTTTATCCCTGACTTTGAATATTTTGTTGTGATTGGAAGACAATATTTTTTTCTTGTCAACATAAGTAGATGCAACCGGAAGGCCGGCTTCATTAAAAACAATTTTATAAATCCCTTTGTAAGGATGGGCGATCCAGATTACATTTTTTCCAATAGCAACAAATCTTGCAGATTCAAAAAGAGAATTCATACGAAGCGTGATCGTATTGCCCTGTTTGTAATTATAAAAATTAATTCCATTATAAGTTCCTGCAAGTATCACTGGAGAAAATGCACTGTCCTTCAAAGGTTGAAATCCCCAGAATCCCGTCTTGGTATCAATTGCAGTAGCCACGCCATTGCTGATAGAAAACGCACCTTTATTATGACCCATCAATAATTGTCCATCAACTTCAGACAAACTCCAGACCTGCCCTTTTGAATTTTCTACAAATTCAAAACTGCCGTTTGTAAAACTAAGATCACTGATACCTGGATTCAGATCAATTTTATAAACACCCGTTGATACGCCCATATACAATTGTCTGTTATGAATGATGGACGTATATCCCGAGTTCCTGTCTTCCTGGTCCGGAAAAATATTTTTTATTGAATTGCTGTAAGTCACCAGGTCGATCCCGTTATCAAGGCCGAACCAGAGATTTTTATCTTTATCCAGCATTACACTTAATATATTATTGCTCTGAATTCCTTCCTTCTTTGTAAAGCGCTGAATGAATTTTCCTTTACTGTCCATAATAATACAACCGCCTAAATTGCTTGTCACCGCTATTTTTCCGGGAGCCAATAAACATACGCCCGAAATATTTTTTGCAGCGGCATCGCTTATATCAGGTGTTTCAAATTTGGAAAGTGTATCATGGCTGATCAGGTAGAGACCATTTACCATCGTGGCAAGCAGAACACTGTCATTACCAATATCCACTATAGCGCGAACCAATACAGCCGCAGGTAACGTACCGGATTTTAATGCAGGTTTCCATTGACCCTGATCGTAAGTAAGCAATCCCTTTTCGCCTTCATATGCAAATAAATGTGCTGACAAACTACCCATAAATCCCCAATTGACGCTTGGATAAAGAATGACTTTTTTTCTGTCATACTCCATTATTTTTTTATTGGAACGGAAAAAAACATGGCCCTTGAAAAAAGAAATATTCCATACATCTGCAAAATCATTATCGTTTGCCGGTAGTAAATTCTTAAGAGAAGTAAACTGCAGTTCACCATTGCTGCCGGGAAAAAAATATCCAAACTCGGCCTGGCCACCGGCATAGATCCTGCCATCCTCATCTATCGCTATTGAACGGACAATGGTTTTATTGGGCAACTGGTAAATGCGCCATGAACTTCCATCAAAAGCCAGCATGCCATTATTATTGGCGAAGTACATGATGCCGTTCTTATCCTGTGCAATATTCCAGTTCTGACTTCCGGCATTATAGATCTGTTTGGGGTAATTGACAATGTTCGGAATACCGATCGTATTCTGCGCAGCAATGCTGAATGGAAAAATAAAAACAATAACTGCAATCATTGATTGCAATGATTTTCTCAATAAACTTTTTGGAATATAGCATTTCATCGACAACAGTAAAAATAACAAAATACAGCTTGCCACGAATAAAATCAATAAACACTAATATAAATGTTATCTGTCAACTGTCATCTGTCAACTTACTTACAACTTATCACTTATCACTTCCTGGCTTCATCTCCCATTACAAATTCTAATAAGCCGCCTTTTTCAATATCCGTATGTTTTATAAAAGAAGAAGTATAGTTTGCACCATTCAGTTTAACCGATTGAATATATGTTTTACCTGCATTGGTTACCTTAATAGTAAAAGTTTTTCCATTAGCCAGATGAATGATACTTTGTTTCAATAACGGAGAACCGAAAGCGTATTCGCCACTGGCGGGATTGACCGGATAAAAACCCATTGCACTGAAAACATACCAGGCGCTCATCTGCCCGCAATCTTCATTGCCCGATAAACCACTGCTGCTGCTGTCATACAATTCATTCATGATCTTATGAACATACATTTGTGTCTTCCATGCCTGGCCACTGTAATCATATAAATAAGCAACATGATGGCTCGGTTCATTGCCATGCGCATATTGCCCGATGAAACCTGATGCGTTACCATTGATATCCGAATCTTTTGCCTGCAACGTAAACATCGTATCCAGTTTTGCATTGAAAGCATTTCGCCCACCGGTCAACGATATTAGACCCGGAATATTCTGTGGCACATACCAGAAATATTGCCAGGCATTTCCTTCGGTGAAAGGATTGCCGCCATTGCCGCCATACTGCAATGGATTAAAAGGATTGATCCATTCAGCCTTATCATTTTTTGCGCGGAAGAATTTTGTTTTCTCATCATACAGGTTCTTATAATATTCAGAACGTTTTGTAAAAAATTCAGCGTCTTCTTTTTTACCAAGATGTGCCGCCATTTGCGCAACGCACCAATCATCATAAGCAATTTCCAAAGTAAGCGATACCGATTGCGATTGTAAATTTTCCGGGAAATAATGATACCTGTTCCACAGACTGAATGGCGAGCCTGGATGATCTTTTGTAGAAGACGCTTTACAGGCTTCGTATGCTTTTGCATAATCAAATCCTTTAATTCCTTTCATCATTGCATCGGCAATTACAGGAATAGCGTGATTGCCGATCATGCAATAATTTTCATCGCCCCATAATTGCCAGATGGGCAGATAACCATACGTCTCATACTGGCGCAACATGCTGTTGATAAATGCTGCATCTTTTTGCGGAGCGATCAAAGTATACAAAGGATGAGTTGCACGATACGTGTCCCACAAAGAAAATGTAGAATAATGTGTGCCGTCATTTGCTTTGCGTATTGTGAAATCTGTTCCTGAATAGGACCCGTCAGCATCCGCCAAATTATTCGGCTGAATACAGTTGCGGTAAAGGCCTGTATAAAAGATCTGTTTCTGCGCAATGGTTCCTTCTGCTTCAATCACAGATAAGGTTTTATTCCAGACCTCATCTGACTTCTTAACAGTTGCATCAAAATCCCAACCCGGCAATTCTGCTTTGAGATTTTTATAAGCTTCGTCAATTGATGTTGTTGACAAAGCTACTTTCATTTGTACCTGCTGATGCTGATGTGTATCAAACCGGACTGCAATTTTTGCCGCATTGCTGTTGATCAGATCAGTGCCTGACATTATTCTTCTTCCTGAAGCAAAAAGGGCATCTTTGATCGGCTGATCAAATTTTGCAACAAAATAAATTCTGCGCAATCTTGCCCAACCTGTTATCACGCGATAGCCCTCTACTGTATAAGCATCTATTTTTTTAAGATGCGCCGCAACAACTTTACAAACCCAGTAAGTTCTTTTTTTATCCAGCGAATGATCCATATCGAATAACACATAAGCACTGTCCGTTACAGGAAATGTATACCGGTGAAATCCAACATGTGCAGTTGCAGTGAGTTCGACATTTGTTTTATAATCATCGAGCTTCACGGCATAATAACCGGGCTTTGCATTTTCTGTTGCATGAGAAAAAGCAGAACGGTAACCGCTTCTAGGTTTTGTTGCATCGCCGGGATTCCACAAAGGTGTTCCTGTTAACGGTTGCACCAATACATCATACAGATCACCGACGCCCGTTCCATTCATGTGGGTATGACTGAAACCCACAATTGTTTTTTCATCATAATTATAAGCTGATGCAGGATCTTCGGGTGCATCATAATTATCCGGACTTACCTGCACCAACCCGAAAGGCATACAGGCGCCGGGAAAAACACTTCCGGATAAACTATTATTTAAAGGCTTTGTTCCGATAAATGGATTCACATATTGCGTTACATTCTTTTGCTGTGAAAATATTGTTGTCGGCAAAAAAAACAAACCCAATAAATAAATGAGATATTTCATAATTGATGTTTTTATTTTTACGCAAAGCTGTAAAGGAACAAAGGCGCTAAGATGAATACTGTTTAAAACTTCATGTCTTCGCGATTATGATTTTCTAAATCACATTTTTCTTCTCGCAAAGGCGCTAAGGAGCAAAGACGCAAGAAGAATACTGTTTATAACTTTGTGTCTTCGTGTCTTTGCGGTTATATTATTCGTTGAGCAGTTGCTTCAATCTTACAGCAAGCTTATCTGCATTCGGCAGCATTGCTTGCTCCAATACAACATTCATAGGAACGGCCGGTAAATTTAAAGCCCCCATCACTTCAACTGCAGCATCGAGATAACGAAAACATTTATTGGAAATTCTTCCGGAGAGTGCTTCTGCAAAAGAATTGTTCTGTTGTTCTTCTGTCAGTACTAAACATTTGCCATGCTTTTTAACTGCGGTAAAAATCATTGTTTCATCCAGCGGGAATAAAGTTCTCAGATCAATGATTTCAATTTGTCCCGGCAGTTTCTTTGCTGCTGCTTTTGCCCAGTACACACCCATTCCATAAGTGATGACGCAGCAACTGGTTCCGTTCTCAACATGATCATCATCGGCATTCAATATAATATTTCCTTTTCCCAACGGGATGATATATTCGCGGGATGGTTCTGCATTTTTCGCATCTTCAGTTCCCGGCACTTTACTCCAGTACAATCCTTTGTGCTCCAGCATCACAACAGGATTCGGATCCAGGAATGCAGCCTTCATCAAACCTTTCATATCTGCTGCGCAACTCGGATAAACAATTTTAATTCCTTTGATGGTAAGCAATGTACTTTCAATGCAACCACTGTGATAAGGACCGCCGCCACCATATGCACCAACGGGAACGCGGATCAGTGTCTGCACCGGAAATTTTCCGCAACTTAAATAACAGGACTTACTGATCTCCGTTACCAACTGATTGAATCCAGGATAAATATAATCGCCGAATTGTACTTCAACAATGGGTTTTAATCCAACCGCACTCATGCCCACTGTACTTCCAATTATATACGCTTCCTGGATGGCAGTATTAAAAACGCGGTGATCTCCAAATTGCTCGGCCAGTGTTGCAGCCTCCCTGAAAACACCGCCCAGCCTTCGTCCTACGTCCTGTCCATATAAAACAGCTTCCGGAAATTCTTCCATTATTTCGCGGATGGCAAAAAGTCCGGCATCCACCATTAATATTTTTTCATTACGTTCCGGACTGCGTACTCCCTTTTCTTCCGTAACCGGCGTTGGTACAAAAACGTGATCTTCAACAATGGATGGATCAGGTTCGGGCGCCTGCATTGCTTTGGTAAAATCTGCAGCTACCAATGCAGCAGCATCTTCTTCAATCTGTTTTAATTCATGTTCAGCAACACCGAGCTCCTCCAGTTTTTTCCGAAGCTTCGGGCCGGGATCATCTGTATAATGTTTGGCAAGATCATCTGCCGTTCTATAAAATTCTTTTCTTACACCACTGGTATGATGACCAAGTAACGGAACTTTTGCATGCACCAGAAAAGGATGCCGTTCTCTCCGTACTTCTTCCACCACGTTCTTCATCACTTCATAACTCTGAAAAAAATCGCTGCCGTCAATGCTGATGCGGTTAAGGCCTTTGAATCCTTTTGCAAATTCACTGGCGTTCATGGTACGTGCTTCTTCGGCACTAACGCTGATGCCCCAGTTATTATCCTGCACCAGGTAAATCACCGGTAATTGTTTTAAAACAGCAAACTGTAAAGCTTCACTTACCTCGCCTTCGGTCATGCTGGCATCGCCCAAAGAACAGATCACTACAGGCGATTCATTATTACTTCCTTTTTTTAATTTATCAGACTGGATCTTTTCCAGATATTGAATACCCTGTGCAAGCCCGGTTGTTGGAATTACCTGCATACCAGTAGCACTGCTCTGATGAATGATGCCCGTTTTATCATTTCCTTTATAATTCGGATGAGAATAATACTCACGGCCGCCTGTAAAAATATCATTGCCTTTTGCCAGCAACTGCAACATAAGCTGATAAGGTTCAAATCCAAGTCCGAGCAAAATACTTTCATCGCGGTAATACGGACTTATATAATCGCAGGGCAGCAATTGAAAAGCTGCAGCCAATTGAATTGCTTCATGCCCTCTTGAAGTGGAATGAACATATTTGCAGACCGGGCGGTTATTTTCATAAGTATCTGCCATATGCCTGGCGGTACACATGAGCCGGTAAGCCTTCAATAAAATTTCGTGAGCAATCATGGAGCTTAAGAAATAAGGAATGCAAATTAAGGATTAGTTGATAGAGTTTATAATCCGGTACTATATCGACCTCGTCAACTTTATCAACTATATTAACACTACGCCCATAAAAAAATCCTGCATCAGCAGGATCTTTTGAAAAATTTATACCCGGTTATTTTACTTCCAGTTTTAATAAGCTTTCTTCTTCAATGAAGGCTTCGATCTCGTCGCCAACAACCAGTTCGCCAACACCTGCTGGTGTACCTGTAAATACCAGGTCGCCGATATTGAGTGAAAAATAATTGGAAATATGTGCAAGTATTACGTCGAAAGAAAAGATCATTTCGCCTGAATTGCCCTGCTGTACCAATTCTTTATTTTTATACAAACAGAAGTTGATATTTTTTTTATTTATGGAAGGCGTGATATCGATAAACTTACCAATGGCTGCTGAATTATCAAAAGCCTTTGCCTTTTCCCATGGCAGGCCTTTTTTCTTAAGTTCATCCTGGATATCGCGTGCAGTAAAATCGATACCGGTCGTAATGCCGTTGTAATAATTGTGGGCAAAACGTTCCTGGATATATTTGCCATTTTTACAGATCCGCAGTACCAGTTCACATTCGTAATGTAGCTCATTGGTAAATTCAGGATAATAAAAAGGAGTATGGCTTTGCAGCAATGCACTTTTGGGCTTCATAAAAATGACCGGCTCGTCCGGTATTTCATTGCCAAGTTCTTTGGCGTGCTGGGCATAATTGCGGCCTATGCAAATTATCTTCATAGCAAAGGGATGAATTTATTTGGTAAGTGTCAAGGTTTTATCACAGGCGAAAATAAAGAATTACATTAACAAAATCAATAAAACAAAGGGTATTTAAGTGGTATATATGAGATTATTCACGGCGCTCATTGTTCTTTCCAAACCGATGGTAGCAAAGCACTCTATTATTTCAGTAGATTTTTCAATTTTCAGTTTAACCAGGGGTGCTTCGTTAACATCCCATTTACCTAACACAAAGTCGGGCTGCATTCCTTTGGGGAAATTATTTCCTATACCAAACCGGAGCCTTGCATAATTGATGGTTCCGATACTGGCTTCAATATCTTTCAAACCATTATGTCCTGCGCTACTCCCGCTGCCCCGTAAACGTATTTTTTCCAGTGGCAAGGCAAGATCATCCAGAATAGTAAGTGTATTTTCCAATGGAACTTTTTCTTTGTCCATCCAGTATTTAAAAGATTTGCCACTCAGGTTCATAAAAGTTGTGGGGCAGATACAAATAAAAATACGGCCCTTGAATTTTACTTCAGCAACATAAGCCAGCCGGTCGTTGCGAAATGAACCTCCATGTTTGGAAACAAATGCATGCACCACATCAAACCCGATATTATGACGGGTGTGAGCGTATTCATTGCCCGCATTTCCGAGGCCGACGACGAGGTATTTCATTGTTGGAAAGTTAATAAAGTTGGTAAAGTTGATGAGGTTGATAAGGTTTGGATTGTTTAAGTTTTTCGGATCTTTGCCTTTATCAACTTTATTAACCTCATCAACCGGTAACTTTTAGATCCCATTCAAAAATTGCTGCAGTTCTGCGTCTGTTTTCATAAGTACGTCTCTTGCCTTGCTGCCCTGTCCGGGACCAACAACACCTGATGCCTCAAGCTGATCCATCAACCGGCCGGCGCGGTTATAACCCAGTTTCATGCGGCGCTGCAGCAATGAAGTACTTCCGATCTGCGATGCCACGATCAGTTTTGCTGCATCTTCAAATAATGGATCACGGTCATTTACATCAAAACCTTTGGCTTCCATTTCCTTTTCATCCACGTATTCCGGTAACAGGAACGGTTGCGGATAGCCGCGCTGGCTGCCGATAAATTCATTGATCTTATCCACTTCGGGCGTATCAACAAAAGCACATTGCAACCGTACGAGTTCACCATTATAACTGATGAGCATATCCCCTTTTCCGATAAGTTGTTCTGCGCCGCCAGCATCGAGGATGGTACGACTATCGATTTTACTGCTCACTTTAAAAGCAATCCTCGCCGGGAAATTTGCTTTGATGGTTCCTGTAATAATATTTACCGAAGGACGTTGTGTTGCAATGATGAGATGTATACCCACGGCCCTTGCCAGCTGTGCCAGTCGTGCGATGGGCATCTCCACTTCCTTGCCTGCCGTCATGATCAGATCCGCAAATTCATCTACTACCAATACAATGAATGGAAGAAACTGGTGGCCTTTTTCCGGATTCAGTTTTCTTGCTACAAATTTTTCATTGTACTCACGGATATTACGAACGCCTGCTTCTTTCAAAAGATCGTAGCGGTTGTCCATTTCAATGCAAAGCGCATTCAATGTATGCACTACTTTTTTTGTATCTGTGATGATCGAATCTTCTTCACCCGGAAGTTTTGCGAGGAAATGGTTCTCGATCACCTTATAAATACTTAACTCTACTTTCTTCGGATCAACCAATACAAATTTTAATTGCGATGGATGTTTTTTATACAGCAATGAAACAAGGATTGCATTCAGTCCAACTGATTTACCCTGGCCGGTTGCACCAGCCATCAGCAAGTGTGGCATGCTGGCAAGATCAACAATGAAATTTTCGTTGTCGATTTTTTTACCGATGGCAATGGGTAAAGAAAAAGTATTATTCAAGAATTTATCAGAAGACAACAATGTCTTCATGCTCACGACCGTCTTCTTTACATTCGGCACTTCAATACCAATGGTTCCCTTACCTGGAATGGGTGCAATGATGCGGATGCCAAGCGCCGCAAGGCTCAGCGCAATATCATCTTCCAGGTTTTTGATGCGGCTGATGCGGACGCCGGCTGCAGGAACGATCTCATAAAGTGTAACCGTTGGGCCAACCGTCGCAAATATTTTCTGAATGCTGATATCATAATTCTTCAGCGTGTTGATGATCTGGTTCTTATTATTTTCCAGTTCATTGGCATCCTGGATAATTTTTTCACTGCCGTGATTTTCCAGTAAGTCAAGAGTTGGATATTTATAATCACGCAGATCTAAAATAGGATCGTAAGGTTTTATTACCGGCTGTTTGTTACCGGTAGTTGATGATTTTTCTTCTTCGGTAATTTTATCAGGAACCGTTTTTATTTCGAGCGCCAGCGGTGAAGCATCATTTTTGGGTTTAGCAATAATTTCAACCGGCTCCAATGTCAGCGGCATTTTTATATCCTTATCAGTTTCAGGAATGATGGCGGTTGCTTTTTCCTCCGGAATATTTTTTTCTATCATCTCCAGTTCATGACCAGCATCATTTTGTAAAGCAGGCGCAATCATAACAGCATTGCCTTTTAAAGCATTCGCTTTCTCAACAGCCGCAACAGCATTATTTCCATTTACGTCCCATTCATTTCTTTCGGCAAGGTCTTCATCTTCCGCAACTGCATTTTGCTGTTGCATCAATTTTTTATCAGGCAATCTGAATGCAGGATTAAACCGCCAGATGATATAAGATAATATTCCTACTGCCAGCACACCCAGCGTTCCGATTTTGCCGATCCGGAGATACATCCAGTCGCGGATCATATCGCCCACAGCGCCTCCCCATGCAAAAGGATGATGGCCGGCGATGACAGAAGCAGTAACACTGATCAATGGCAGACCAACGATCAGGTATTTGATATTTCTTACAATGGAAAAAACTTTTTTGCCAAAGAAAAGGTTAATGCCTATTACAAAAAATAAAGTACAGATAAGATAAGAGGCTACACCAAAGCCTTTGTAGATAAAAAAGAAAGAAAGATAAGCGCCGAACGTACCGAGCAGGTTGTTGACCTTTACATCAGCGCCCCAGAACAGCCGGCTTCCGAAACTGTTCACCTCGCTCTGATCATCCTGCCAGGTAAAAAGATAAGAAGTGAAAGCAATGAATAATAATGCGGCAATCAGCAAACAAACGCTGCCTGCAATTTTATGGGTGCGTTCATCCTTCAGCAGTTGTTTTACTTCTACTGTTTCTTCTTTTTCCTGTTTTAATTCTCCGGGGTCTTCGGCTTTTGTTTTAACCTTTTTTAATTTATTGGCCATTGCTTACAAAGATATGTAAAACCAATGCTGAACAAGTTTTTTTCAACGGCTGATTGCTATGCGGGTTCATGTTTTTTGTGTAGGTTTGAGCCACTGATTATGAAAAAATATTTTCTGCTGCTGTTTTGTTTTATAAGTTGGAGAACCCCGACAAAAGCACAAACTGTTCCCGACAGCCTAGTGGAGGAAATATCCATCATGAACGATTCGAGCAGTCTCCAGAAAAAATTATTCATTTTAACAGACAACAGCGGCCGCAGCAATATCAATAATCTACCTGCTGAAGATTTTATTCCTTTACAGGTTTACCGCCATAATAAATCTTCTTTATCGGCGCTGATCCTGCATCCGTTTTACCTGAGATTTACTTGCAGCAATAACTCCGATAAACCAGTCAGTTTTTATTTTTATCCGGGATTGTTTTACAGTCGCTCTGAAATTTACCGTGCCACGGCTACCGGAACTCCGGAGCTGATTCCTAAAGATGAAACGCACGGTGTCTTTCAGCTGATCCGGATGAACGCAGGTGAAAAAACTCAGTTTACTGCATTGCTGCAAAGTGACCGCAGTGGAAGAAATTCAATCAATCCGCAACTGATCAATTCAGAATACCTGGAAAAATACAGGATACTGCAATACGATCAGGGTAGTGATATCAAGACGGTAGGATTTATATTTTGTGGTGTATTACTGATGATGGTGCTGTTTATGGGCACCAGTTACCTGTTGAATAAACGCAAAGAATATTTATACAATTGCCTTTATTCATTTTGCATGTTCTTATTGGTGTTAATGTATTCCCTGTTGAGTAAAAAAGGCAGCACGCTCGCCAGTTTTTTTTACAGTTATCTTGACCTGGTTGTTTTAATGGCAGGATTGATATTTTACATTGCATTTACCCGGAAATTTTTAAATACAAAAGTTAATTATCCTTTATTGAATAAATTATTTAAAGTAGAAGAACTGGTGCTGGTAGGGCTATTGGTATTTTTTTCCATCATCCATTTTCTGACACCCTATTATAAAATAGAATGGGCTATCGGTTATGTGATGAAGTTCATCGCCATAGGCCTCGGCATCGTGTATATCGTGATTGCTATACGCCAGAAAAAAAATAAATTGTTGTATTACCTCGCTGCCGGCAATGCATTCAGTATTATTTTCAGCAGTATTGCTTTGACTCTGATTATTCTGAATATAAGACCAGTTAATTTGTGGACCTCTTCTTTGTTTTATACCGAACTGGGTATTGTGCTCGAACTCATTTTCTTTTTATATGGACTTGCTTATAAAAACAGGAGCGAACTGATTGAACGCACAAGAATGGAAGAAGCGATCAAACTGGAAACAGAAAAGCAAACTTTTGAAAGGCAGCTCGCAGTTTTACAGGCGCAGCAAAAAGAAAGAAACCGTATCAGTGCCGACATGCATGATGATCTTGGGAGTGGAATGACGGCGATCCGCCTGTATAGTGAACTGGCTAAAAAGAAGATCACATCACCCATGCCTGAAATAGATAAGATCTCTTCTTCAGCAGATGAACTGATCAATAAAATGAATGCGATCATCTGGACGATGAGCAGCAGCAATGATTCGCTGGGCAACCTGGTAGCTTATATCCGTAGCTATGCGCTCGAATACCTGGAAGATAAAGGCATTAACTGCACGATCAATATCGATAATAAAGATCCCAACCTCGTTGTTCCGGGCATTATCCGTAGAAATGTTTTTTTGATTGTAAAAGAAACGCTGAACAATATTTTAAAACATGCTAAAGCTGATAAGGTAGAAATTAATTATACAGAAACTCCCGGTCTGCTTAAACTTACGATCCAGGATAATGGTGTTGGTATCAACAAAAATTCGTTGCGCGAATTTGGCAATGGTTTGAAGAATATGAAAGAACGGGCAGAAAGTATCGGGTGCAATTATTTTATCAGCAACAGTAACGGTACGCTTACTACATTGCAGTATCAGTATAAAGAAGTTTAAAAGGTTTAAAAACTTTAAGGTTTTTTATAACTTACGCAACGAAAGTTTTATTCAACATTCAACATTCAACATTCAACATTCAACATTCAACACATTTAAATTTCTTTTTTCAATACTGCTGCACCCAGGAAGAGCCATCCAACAATGAAACACAGGCCACCAAAGGGAGTTATTACGCCTATCCATTTCATATTTTCCGGTAAAAAAGTTAATGCATATAAAGAGCCGCTGAATAATACAATCCCTGCAATAAATAATCTGCCGGCCCACATCAATTTTTTTGATCCATATTCTTTATACAGAATGCCGGTTGCCAGCAATGCAAACACATGATAGAACTGGTAACGCACGGCTGTTTCAAATACCTGTAATTGTTCCGGGCTGAGATTTTTTTTTAAAGCATGTGCACCGAAAGCGCCCAGTATGACTGCCAGTGCGCCGAAGATGGCCGAAGTGCTGATGAATTTCTTTTGCAAGTGAGTTTAGAATGATGAGTTATAAATTATGAGCTGTAAAATTTAATATCGTGTCGCCATTCAGTTCCTCAACATCCAAAATGATCTTCGCCTGGTTGTAAAATATTTCCCGTTCCTTTAATTTTCCAGCAATGAACGTTTCCAGTTTTTCATCAGGAATATTTTTAAGGATCGGCCGGTGGTCTTTTTCGGGCAAGAGTTTTTCCACAAGAAATTGCGGAGAAGCTTTCAGGTAAATAGTTTGGCCCTGCTCGTTCATCCAGTTCATATTATCGAAAAAACACGGAGTACCCCCACCCGTAGAAATGATACATTGCTCTGACTGCTGTAGCTGTTTTAAAATATCGCTTTCTACTTTTCGGAAATAATTTTCACCCTTTTGTTCAAACACAGTGGCAATTGTACTTTGTTCCTGCTGTTCTATTAATGTATCGAGTTCTATAAAATCAACAGCCAGTTTGCCGGCCCATATCTTTCCCCAGTAAGATTTACCACAACCCATGAAGCCGATGAGAAAAATTTTCAAAGAGAATTGATAATTGATAGTTGATAATTGATAATTGATAATTCTTAAAAGCAAGGAACTGTTATCAAAGGAAAAATATTTTCGCAATGAAGGAATTCTTAATTATTAATTTTTAATTATTAATTAAGTGCACTCCCTCCTTAATAAGTTTTTTTCTTAAAGTCTCCCCGCTTCCAGGCTTTTATAAATTCACTCCAGGCAAAAGGGTTGAAGATATTCATGGGTGGAGTTTGTCCGGCATAATAAGTTTTTGCCGCTGTGGTCCGCAGGTAATTACTGGCGGCTTCTCTTCCATCTGAAGGCAATGTGGCTACTAAAAACCGGCGCGTATTGTCATCCGTATTTTTCTGGGCGATCGCAAGTTTGTCATCCGGCACAGCTGTATTTAAAAAATCTCTTTCAAACTGTTGACGGCTCGGCCTCGATTTAATAATGGTTGCAGGAAGATAAATCGTATCGGTCACCATCAGTTGTATCACACTGAACTGGTTGCCTTCCAGGTTTTGCGGAATGTTTACCAGCTTCGGTTTAAAACCAACGCTCGTAAATTCTATCTGGTCGCCCTTTAAAACAACAATACTGAACACACCCTGGTCATTGCTGATGGTACCACGGCCGGTACCCTTTACAACCACACTCACAGAAGGCAGTCCTTTTAAACTGTCTGCCGTCATTACAACACCATATAATTGTACTACGGAATCTCTGAAACCCTGGAACTGCGCTTTTGCAGATACTGAAATAAGAAGCGATAAAATAAGAAGGTATCGTAAATTTTTATTCATTTGCCTGGTAAAGATATGAAGCTTTCTGAATGTGGTGATTGATGCGTTTGCCTGCACAAAAATACAATGAATGATTCATTTTGCATTTGGTAAACAAAGTAAAGGCTTCAATGTTTATTTTTGCGGACACAATTGATTTTTAACAAATAATTGAACGATGACCCAGGATGATGTAATGAAAGCCCTCAGCAATGTACAGGAACCGGATCTTGGCAAAGACCTGGTAACATTGAACATGGTAAAAGACGTAGTTATCGATGGAATGCAGGTTTCATTTACCGTGATCCTTACCACGCCCGCCTGCCCGATGAAAGAAATGATCATGAATGCGTGCATCAATGCCATAAAATTACTGGTGAACAAAGAGGCCATCGTATCTGTGAACTTTACTTCCAATACCAGTAGCAACCGGACAGATGGGAAAAAATTATTAAGCGGTGTAAAAAATATTATCGCGATTGTGAGCGGCAAAGGTGGCGTGGGGAAAAGTACTGTGGCCAGCAACTTCGCACTCGCTTTATCACATGGCGGCGCTTCCGTTGGCTTAATGGACGCGGATATTTACGGACCCAGCCAGCACATCATGTATGGCATCCGGGGAGAAAGGCCATTAATGAAAGACAATGGTGGCAAAGGTCTTATCGTTCCCATTGAAAAATTCGGTATTAAAATAATGAGCATTGGTTTACTGGTAGATGAAAAACAAGCCGTTGTTTGGCGCGGCCCGATGGTGAGCAGTGCCATCCGCCAGTTTGTAAGCGATGTGGATTGGGGCGAACTGGATTATCTCGTGATCGATATGCCTCCGGGCACCGGCGATATTCATTTGACGATCGTACAAACTGTTCCGGTTACGGGCGTGATTGTGGTAACAACACCGCAACTTGTTGCACTTGCCGATGCAAAAAAAGGTATCGCGATGTTTAGCCAGGCACAATTGAAAGTGCCGGTGATCGGGCTCGTGGAAAACATGAGTTATTTCACGCCACCGGAACTGCCGGATAATAAATATTATATTTTTGGAAAAGATGGTGGAAAAAATTTAGCGGAAGAATTCGATATTCCTTTTCTTGGACAGATACCGATCGTTCAGAATATCCGCGAAGGCGGCGACTCGGGAATTCCATTAATGATGGGTGATGATGAAATAACTAAAAAAGCCTTTGCCGAATTTGCGGGGAATGCTGTAAGAGGTATCGCCATGCGCAACGCTAATATGGAACCGACCGAAATACAGGAAGTACTGGTATAATGATTTGTTGGCGCTTTTTATTCGTTTGGTGTTTGGTGTTCTTAAACAGTCCAAAGAATTTAAAAGTATTTGAATTGGGAAAGTGTGGTTGGTTTTTTTTAATATTTTGAAACCTTTCCGTGAACAACATTACACTTTAAATAATAAAAAAATCGCCAAACGATTAACGCCAAACGCTAAACAACGAAAATGTATAATCTTCCCTACTTCAAAGAAAATGATGCTGATGTCATCATGACTTTTATTCATGAACATCCCTTTGCTTTTTTAACCGGATGTGATAAGGATAATAAACCAGTTGCCACGCAAATTCCAGTTTTCATTGATGAAAGAGATGGAAAACTTTTTCTATCCGGGCACATGATGCGCCAGACAGATCATCATCTCGCTTTTTTGCAGAACAACAATGTGCTCGCTGTTTTCACCAGTCCACATACTTATGTAAGTGCCAGCTGGTACGAAAACAAAAAACAAGGTTCCACCTGGAATTATATGAGTGTTCATGCAAAGGGCCAATTAAAATTTTTAGATGAACAGGCTTTGCTGAATGTATTGAAAAGAACCACCACTCATTTCGAAAACAATCCTGCTTCCGGTGCTAATTTTGAAGACCTTTCCAAAGAATATGTTGACAAGATGGCCAAAGCAATCATTGCTTTTGAAATAGAAGTTCAATCCATCGAAAATGTTTTTAAGCTGAGTCAGAACCGTGATAAAAAAAGCTTTGAGAACATTGCAGAAAAATTAGGTGCCGGTAATGAAGATCAGCAGACAATTGCCAGAGAAATGATGAAGCGGAAGGATCAGTTGTATAAATAAATTTTCCTTTAATTAAAATCACAACCAACAATTAAACAATACAATAATCTATCATTGAATAATATTCAACCAGTTCATTGCATTGGCAAAAAGTAATTTTTCTTTTAACTCTTTTTCAAAACCCATTGCTTCAATTAATTTTCCGGGATGATGTTCGCCCAACGGGAAAGGATAATCGGAACCCAGGCAGATTTTATCTTCGCCCATCAATTCAATAATGTACTGCATAGCTTTGGGATCATGTACCAGGCTATCTATCCAGAAACGGCCGATATAATCCCGCGGATTAATTGGATTGTCCAATGCAACGAGATCCGGCCTTACATTAAAGCCATGTTCAATCCTTCCGATTGTCAAAGGAAAAGATCCACCACCATGTGCAAATGCAATTCTTAGTTTTGGAAACTGTTCCAGTACGCCGCCGAATATCATAGAACAAATGGCTCTTGATGTTTCAGCAGGCATACCCACCAGCCAGGGCAGCCAGTATTTTTCCATTTGCTTTTCACCCATCATTTCCCATGGATGAATGAATAAAGCGCAGCCCAGTTCTTCTGCTCTCTTGTAAAAAGGAAAAAATATTTTATCACTCAAATTCAATCCATTGATATTGCTGCCGATCTCAAGTCCGGGCATTTTTAATTCAGTTATGCAACGTTCCATTTCCTGTATCGCCAGATCAATATCCTGCAACGGAACGGTTCCGATCCCGATAAAACGTTCCGGATCTTTTGAAACAGTCTCTGCAATATGATCATTGAAAAAACGCGAAGTTTCCAGTCCATCCGCTGGTTTTGCCCAGTAATTAAATAAAACAGGAATGGTGGAAAGCACCTGGATATTGACTTCTGTTTCATTCATTTCCTTCAAACGAATGCCGGCATCGAAACAATTTTCTTCTACTTCGCGAAACAATTTGTCGCCCTTCATCATGCAGGCTCTGCAGTTGCGCTGTTCTAAATGTATGAATTCTCCATAACCAAATTTTTGTACCCAGTTGGGAATTTTGGCGGGCATGATATGGGTGTGGATATCTACTTTCATTTTCTATTAAAGTCGTTTGGAGTTTGGCGTTGATCGTTTGGTGTTTTTATAACTTAAAGTTTAAGTGGTTGAATAAAAATTAAAAAGATTGAAAAACATTTTAGTAAAGTCGCCTATTCAAATACTCACTAATTTTCAAAACTGCTTAGGAACACAAAACCACAAACGCCAAACAACTGTATAAATTTCAAATATTAATTATCCTTTACGAACAGGCGGACTCATCACCGCTCCACACTTATCACAGGTTCTTTTATGTTCGTCAGAATAAAATCCTTCCATTACCGGCGGTAATTGTTTTACAATATCCGTGATCACTTTATATTCTTCATATAATTTATTGCCGCAGTTTTCGCAATACCAAAGAAATCCGTCTTCTTCCTGCTCGCGCACTTTTTCTATAACCAGTCCTACGGTATTTGGGCCACGCTGCGGCGAATGCGGTGTTTTGGGCGGCAGCAAAAAAAGATCGCCTTCATTGATCGGAATATCTTTCGCTATTCCGTCATCAATGATCTTAAGTACAATATTTCCTTCTACCTGGTAATACAGTTCTTCACTTTCATTATAATGATAATCCTTGCGGGCATTAGGGCCGCCCACCACCATCACAATGAAATTCTCTGCATCTTTATATACACATTGATTACCTACAGGCGGTTTCAACAGATCGCGGTGTTCTTCGATCCATTTTTTTAAATTAAAAGGAGCTATTATGGCCATGGTGATAATTTATACTGTAAGATAACTTGATCAATTAAAAATTAAAAATTAAAAATGGAGAATTCTTTCTAATTTAAAATACCAATCAATTAATGATGGCCTGAGTTTAAAAATCATAACTCATAACCCTTAATTCCTAACTCTTAACTCTTACCTTAGCCCAATGAACCTTTCTGTTCCATATCATCTTGAAAATTTTATCGGTGGAAATTTTATCGGCCCTTTAAGCGGTCGCTTCCTTGACAATATTAATCCTGCAACTGCTGAAGTATATGGACAGATTCCCGATAGCAATTCAAAGGATATTGATGTTGCAGTCACTGCCGCAAAAAAAATATTTCCTGAATGGAGTATAACTCCGGCGGAAAAAAAATTTATCATCCTGAATAAAATTGCAGAGCTAATTGATGAGCACCTTGATGAACTCGCATTGGCAGAAACAAATGATAACGGCAAACCTGTTTGGTTAAGCAAAGTAATGGATATCCCAAGGGCCTCTTCTAATTTCCGTTTCTTTGCGACGGGAATCATGCACTTCGCCAATGAAGCGCATGCAATGGAAGATAAGGCTGTGAACTATACGCTACGTCAGCCAATCGGTATTGTTGGCTGCATCTCGCCGTGGAATCTGCCACTTTATTTATTTACCTGGAAGATAGCACCGGCGCTGGCTGCAGGCAATTGCGTGATTGCCAAACCGAGTGAAGTAACTCCTGTAACTGCATTCCTGCTGGCAAAAATCTGTAAAGAAGCCGGTCTACCTGATGGCGTATTAAATATTGTTCATGGCAGTGGACCTTCCTGCGGTGAAGCCATTGTACAACATCCTGAAATAAAAGCCATCTCTTTTACCGGAAGCACAAGAGCGGGTGAACGCATTGCATCTATTGCTGCTCCGATGTTCAAAAAATTATCACTCGAACTCGGCGGAAAAAATCCGAACATTATTTTCGCAGATTGTGACTGGAAGAAAATGCTAAAGGAAACCGTCCGTTCTTCTTTCAGCAACCAGGGGCAAATCTGTTTATGTGGAAGCAGGATATTGATCGAAAGAAGTGTTTATGAAAAATTTAAAACTGAATTTGTTGAACAGGTAGAACAATTAACGGTTGGCGATCCACTTGATGAAAATTCCAGACAGGGTGCAATCGTCAGTAAAGTTCATTTTGAAAAAGTAATGTCCTGCATTGAAACAGCTAAAAAGGAAGGCGGCAAAATTTTATGTGGTGGCAATGCAATTAAATTAAACGGCCGGTGTACCAACGGATATTTTATTGAACCCACCGTTATTGAAAATTTAGGGCCTGACTGCAAAACCAATCAGGAAGAAATTTTCGGACCGGTTGTAACGCTGCAGTCATTCGACACATTGGATGAAGCAGTCCAATTGGCCAACGCAACCGGTTACGGACTTGCAGCAATGGTCTGGACGCAGGACATCAGCAAAGCGAATCTCGCAGCTGCAAAAGTTCAATCGGGAATTATCTGGATCAATTGCTGGCTGGTCAGAGATTTAAGAACGCCATTTGGCGGAATGAAGAACAGTGGTGTGGGCAGAGAAGGTGGTTGGGAAGCGTTGAAATTTTTTACAGAAAGTAAAAATGTTTGCATTACCTTTTAAATTTCCAGATCTTTTCAATTAACTGTTTTGTGTTAGGCGGTTGGTGTTTTTTGTTGGGCGTTATTATAATTTATACTTTACTTTTTATGGCTACGATAAAATCATTTGAAGAATTAGAGATCTGGCAGATTGCCAGAGAATTGGCAAATAACGTTTTTGATAAAACACAATTATCCAGTCCACTATCTAAAGACTTTTCACTTAAAGATCAAATGAACCGGAGTTCAGGCTCAATCATGGATAATATTTCAGAAGGTTTTGGCAGAGGAAGCCGATTAGAATTTGTCCAATTTTTAAGTATTGCAAAGGCATCGGCAACAGAATTACAATCTCAATTGGTACGATGTCTGGATAGAAAATACTTAAAGAATGATGAATTCGTGCAATTAAATGAAATAGCGTTTAAAGTCGGAAATAAGATCGCAGCTTTCATGAAGTATTTAAATACTACCAATATAAAAGGACAAAAGTTTTTAAACAGAGGCACGGAAAACGAAAAGCAGCCAACGCCAAAAAACGCCAAACGCCAAACGCCAAACAACGAAAATAAAGAAGGTAACAAAAAAAATATAGAGATTTCAAACAACACCAAACAACAAACACCAAACAATATTATTAATTCCAAATCAGCAGCAACGCCGTTAGGAGCTTACCCTCACGCAAGAAAAGTTGGTAATTTACTTTTTCTTTCAGGCATCGGTTCAAGAAATGCAAAAGACAATTCCATTCCCGGATTAGAATTGGATAGTGCAGGAAATATTTTGAAATATGATATCGAAGCGGAATGCCATCAATGCTTTGCCAACGTAAAAGCAGTGCTGGAAGCAAGCGGCAGCAGTTGGGACAAGATCATTGACGTGACCGTTTTTTTAACCAATATGAAAAATGATTTTCCATTATATAATAAAATCTATACAACATATTTTGAATCAGTTCAGGCCTGCAGAACGACAGTGGAAGTGAAAAGTTTACCAACACCGATTGCTATAGAATTGAAAGTGATTGCGGCAATATAAAAATGTTTGGCGTTAGGCGTTTGATGTTTCCGTTTGGCGTTAAATAATTAGAGACGTTACTATTTAAATGAAGGACTCATTATTTTTACTGCCAAAGAACGCTGAACAAACAACGCCAAACACCAAACGCCAAACATAACGACCAAGTATGAAATACCAGAACAATCTCAATTACGCCCGCGAACTTGATCAAACTGATTCTTTAAAAAACTTCCGCGATCAATTTTATATCCCGCTTATCAATGGAAAAGAATGCATTTATTTTACAGGCAATTCACTCGGCCTTCAGCCAAAGACAACGCAGGACTATGTTTTGAAAGAACTCGAAGACTGGGCCAACTTTGGTGTGGAAGCACATTTTCATGCAAAACATCCCTGGTTCAGTTATCATGAAATGTTCCCGGAAAAATTATCAAAAATTGTCGGTGCATTACCGGATGAAATTGTAGTGATGAATCAACTGACGGTCAATCTTCATCTGCTGATGACAAGTTTTTATCGGCCCGCAAAAAAAAGATATAAGATCATCTGCGAGGCCAAAGCATTTCCTTCTGATCAGTATGCATTGGAAACTCAGGTAAAACTGCATGGCTTCAATCCTGCTGATGCGATCATTGAAGTATATCCCCGCGAAGGCGAACACAATATCAGAACCGAAGATATTCTTTCAACCATCCAGCAACACAAAAATGAAATCTGCCTTGTGTTATTTGGCGGCGTTAATTACTATACCGGCCAGGTCTTCGACATGAAAACAATTACTGCAGCTGCACATGATGCCGGCGCCTATTGCGGATTTGATCTTGCACATGCCATTGGGAATATTGAATTGAAATTGCATGATTGGGATGTTGACTTCGCGTGCTGGTGCAGTTATAAATATCTGAACAGCGGTCCCGGCGGCGTTGCCGGCGTTTTCATTCATCAAAAACATATTGCCGATGCTTCATTACCGAGGCTCGCAGGTTGGTGGGGACATGAAAAATCCACACGCTTTCTAATGG
>JBDUCW010000229.1:0-4189 GCA_040003235.1 Ferruginibacter sp.
GGTTACCCATTCCATGTTCCTTTGGTTTAGGCCGCACATAAATATAGGGCAGCTTTAGTTGGTCAGCTGCCATGGCACCCCAGGCGATACCGGCTGTTGCAACACCCGCGAGTAACTGAGCTTCCGGAAACTGTTCAAATATCACACTGCACATTTCACTTTTAATAAAATCCCTGATGTACGGAAATGAAAGCACCTTCCTGTTATCACAATAAATAGGACTTTTCCAGCCGCTTGCCCACGTAAATGGTTGCTCAGGGCTTAACTTTATGGCATTAACCTGAAGCAGTTTTTCAGCTACAGCTTTTTCATTTGTCATGTGGCAAATATAAGAATACAATTAATCGGTTTGCAGTTGGTAATGAAATACAAATACAATCCGGCTTACCGGTTTCTATTCTTATCAGGTTCTGTGGGAAGGCTCATCCTGTCCGGACTTCATTCATGTAGTCAGATTTAATTCGTGTAATTCGTGTTCAGTAATTCGTGTTTCAAAATTCGTGTTTATGTTTATAAAAATTTACTTCGGCGACAAACCCGTTTTCCTTTGTGATAAGATCGATAAAGAACTCGATGAAATACTGCACCACCCCGATGCAGTATTTATGGATGAGATCAATGTATCTGCCATCAATTCATTACTTCATGAAATAAAGAAAGAAGAATTTCATGCCGGTGTTTTATTACATGAGGACCTGAACTCACTTAAAAAAGCCTTCTTCAAACATTTTATTATTATCCAGGCTGCTGGCGGACTGGTATCTAATGAAAAAAAAGAAATGCTGCTCATATTCCGTAATGGCAAATGGGATCTTCCGAAAGGAAAGCTGGAGAAAGGCGAAGCGCTGGAAACATGTGCTGTCCGCGAAGTGGAAGAAGAGACCGGCCTTAAAGATATCCAACTGAAAAGTTTTCTAACTACTACTTATCATACCTACAATGACTTTGGAAAAAATATCCTGAAAGAATCACATTGGTATAAAATGAACTGCCCCTCTCAACAGCAACTTATCCCTCAAACCGAAGAAGGCATTACAGAAATAAAATGGGTTGCAAAAAAAGAATTGAAGCACTATATGAATAATACTTTTCCTTCGATAAAAGATGTTATGGATGTTGAATGAATAGTTGTTGTTTGCCAGGTTAGTAAGCAAAGCCTTTAAAACGTATAACGTACAACTTACAACTTCTTCAAAATCGCCACTGTAAGCCTGCTCACACAAATTAATTTCTCCGCATCATCATGGATCCTTATATCCCATACATGCGTGGACGAGCCAATATGCAAAGGCATACAGGTTGCTGTTACAAATCCTTCTCTTGCACCGCGGATATGATTGGCATTGATTTCCAGTCCCACGCAAATAAATTTTTCCCGGTCGATCACCATGGCCGATGCAACACTTCCGATCGTTTCTGCGAGTGCACAACTGGCACCGCCGTGCAACAGGCCATAAGGTTGTTTGGTTCTTTCATCAACCGGCATCTTCATTTTCAGATGATCACTTCCTACTGCTGTCCATTCCATACCAAGATAACTCCCCATGGTTTCAAGACCGCTACGCTGCAGGTCTGAAAGGCTAAGATTTTTATTGAACCAGATGGGCATAATGATATTTGATAGTGGATTTTGGATCGACTGTAGAGATATTGAATCAAAAAGCTTTGCAATGAACTATTATCCATGAACTATGAACCATTCTCACGAATTTGCCACAATTGATTTGGCTACTTCTTCAGGAAGGAACTGTGTTACATTACCGCCGTTCTTTAATACATCTCTTACCAGTGTTGAGGCAACAGAAGTAAATTGTGGAAGACAGGTGAGGAAGATGGTTTCAATGTCATTATCAAGACTCCGGTTCATATCAGCAATTGCTTTTTCATATTCAAAGTCGTTTACATAACGGATACCACGCAGAATAAAATTAGCGCCCACCTTTTTACAGCATTCCACAGTCAGCCCTTCATACACCACTGCATCTACTTTGGGATTATTTTTATAGATCTCTTTCAGCCATCCGAGCCGCAGTTTTTCGCTGAACATTGCAGATTTTCTGGAATTACTTCCAATACCAATAATGAGTTTATCAAAAAGCGGTAGCGCTCTTTCAATGATATCTGTATGTCCTAATGTGACTGGATCGAAAGTTCCGGGAAATAAACAAATTCGCATTAATTGATAATTAAAAATTGATAATTGATAATATTTACAATCCGGTACTTATCTACTGATACGTAAATGTAATGGATAATCTAAAATGGATAATGGATAATTTTTTAAGTTTGAAAAGCTGGTCGATATTTAAATCCCACAAAAGTTATAAGACATTATCCATTATCAATTATTCAATTATCCTTTAGTTTGAAACATTCGTTTTGGGAGAAAGCAAATACAAAACCGCCATCCGTACTGCCACACCATTTTCTACCTGCTGCAGAATAATAGATTGATCACTGTCTGCAACATCACTATCTATCTCAACGCCCCTGTTAATGGGACCGGGATGCATGATCACGATCTGTTTACCGAGACTATCAAGCAATTTCCTGCTCACTCCGTAAGCTAAATTATATTCTCTTAAAGAAGAAAATAAAACCTGGTTCTGTCTTTCTAATTGTATCCTTAAAACATTGGCCACATCACACCACTGCAATGCTTTCTTCAGATTGTATTCTACCTGAACGCCCAGGGCTTCTTTAATATATTTCGGGATCAGTGTCGGCGGACCTGCCACCATTACTTCAGCGCCCATTTTTTTCAACAGGTAAATATTACTCAATGCAACCCGTGAATGCATGATATCACCTATCAGGGCTACACGCTTACCTTCGAGTGTTCCCAGTTTGCCTGTAATGGAAAGCGCATCCAGCAAAGCTTGTGTGGGGTGTTCGTTAATACCGTCACCGGCATTTACGATTGCTGCAGGAATATGTTTTGCCAAAAAATGCGGAGCACCACTGGCACTATGCCGCATCACCACCATATCCACTTTCATGCTCAGGATATTATTGACAGTATCGAGCAATGTCTCTCCCTTTGCCGCCGATGAACCTGAGGCCGCAAAATTCAATGTATCTGCACCCAATCTTTTTTCTGCCAGTTCAAAAGATATCCGGGTACGTGTACTGTTCTCGTAAAAAAGATTCACGATTGTTACATCACGGAGTGAAGGAACTTTTTTAACGGGTCGCTGTAAAACTTCTTTGAATTGTTGTGCGGTCTGCAGAATTAATGCAATGTCGGAAGGGAGCAGGTCTTTAATGCCGAGTAAATGTTTTGTACTTAGTTGCATTAAGCGGCAAAGCTAATGTAAAATGTTTAATAATGTAAAAAGCCTTGAGAAGTTAAAAGTAAAAATTAAAAAGTTGTATTCAGTTTACTTTTTTTACTTTGTAATTTTGACTTTTGATTTAATATAGTACCACCTCTTCCCTGTCCCATTCCACTTTTACTTTTTGACTACTGTTGGTATCGATGGCTTTTCCGCAGAAATCGGGCTGTATCGGAAGCTGGCGTCCGAACCTTCTGTCAACCAATACACAGAGTTTAACTTTTTCAGGTCTTCCGAAATCCTGCAATGCGTCCATTGCTGCACGGATTGTTCGCCCTGTATATAATACATCATCAATCAATATCAGTTTTTTACCTTCAATTGTAAATGGAATATCCGTCTGGTTGGCAATATGCAGTTCATTTCTTACATCATCGCGGTAAAAAGTAATATCCAGTTTACCGTAATTGATCTGCTGCCCGGGATAGAGTTGCTGAAGCTGTTCAATTATTTTATCACTTACAAAAACACCGCCTGTCTGTATCCCTATGAACGCAATCTCCTGAAGCGTTGTATGATTTTCTACCAGCTGGTGCGCCAGGCGCCGTATAGTGAGGGTCAGTTGCTGCTTATCAAGGATTGTACTCAACGCATTATTTTCGATAAAAATAAAACAATCCGGTAATAGAACGCAGATTTTTATGTTTTAAAAGATTTCGCAGATAATCTCTTTAATAATCTTTAGATTAAGAAATCATATTTTATTATGAACATCATAAAAATCTGCGGCCCTTTTCAAAAAAAAGGATCGTAAAAAACGATCCCTTTATCATAAAACTCAACTACTTATTATTTTATTGCAACTGGTAAAATAATCCCAGCTGTACGACATTGTTGCGCACTTTTGTTCCGCC
>JBDUCW010000230.1:0-4171 GCA_040003235.1 Ferruginibacter sp.
CTGCAAAAGATTTGACGGGTTATCCAACCATAACCTCTTCCATTACAAATAATCATTTTAAGAATTTTACATACAATGATAATTTTAAAACAACAGGCGTTGGCGTAAATGGAATAATCGGTATTATTTACCGTCCTAAAGATTATGTTCGACTGGGCCTGAGCATTCATACGCCTACTTATTATGTAATGACCGACACGCGGAGCAGTGACATTGCTGTCAATCTTGAAAATCCTGTTTACGCTGCTTCTGTTACATCAGCAACCTTTACAAGAGGTGTAGATGGGGAAGCAAAATATACACAGATGTCTCCATGGAAAGCCATCATCAGCGGTTCTTATGTTTTCAGGGAAGTAGCCAATGTAAAAAAACAAAAAGGATTTATCACTGCAGACATTGAATATGTAAATTATCGCGGCAGCATGTTTGGAAGTAACAATGAATCGCCTACGCAGGATGAAAAGAATTATTACAAATCCCTGAACAGCGTCATCAAACAATATTACAAAGGCAATTTTAATTTCCGTGTTGGTGGAGAACTGAAATTCAATGTGATCATGGCACGGCTGGGATTTGCTTATTATACCAATCCTTATAAAGATGCAGAACTGAAAGCGAATAAAATGTTATTGAGTGGCGGCCTCGGTTACCGCAATAAAGGAATGTTCATCGACCTTACATATGTTCATAATATCAGCAAAGATGTAAACTTTCCTTACCGGTTGGAAGACAGGCCGAATACTTTTGCTTCTGTTAAAGATACAAGAGGCAGTGTAACCGCAACACTTGGATTTAAATTTTAGAACGGGAATATTGTTTTTCTTAACGCTGGTCTTTATGATCAGCGTTTTTTTGTATCGGAAAAAATTACTGCTTCCAGTTTTGCAACAGTAATATCCGGATTGAACCATTGAATATTTTTATCTTTTTTAAACCAGGTAAGTTGCCGCTTTGCATAATGCCGGCTGTTTTGTTTGATCAGTTCAACGGCTCTGTCTAAGGAAATGTTTCCGTCAAAATGATCAAAAAGTTCTTTATAACCAACCGTCTGTAATGCATTCAGTTTTTTATAAGTAGATAAGGCCTGCACTTCATGGGCAAGACCAGCACGCATCATCCTGTCAACACGGTTATTGATTCTTTCATACAACTCTTCCCGTGGCAATTCCAAACCAATTTTGATAATATTAAAGTCACGTTCTTTTTTTTGTTCCTGCTGATATGAGTGGATTGAATTACCTGTTGACAGCTTCACTTCCAGTGCTCTCATCAAACGTTGTGGATTTTGGATTTCTCCTTTAGAAAAAAAAACCGGGTCCTGTTGTTGAACTGCATCCTGCAGCCATTGCAAACCCTGTTTGTCATAATCATCAATGATCGATTGTCTTATTCCAGGATCAACCGGAGGTATTTCATCCATGCCCTCACAAAATGTCTTTATATAAAGACCGGTACCGCCTACCATTACAGCAATATCATTTGCTGAAAAGATAGTTGCCGAAGAATCTAATGCATAAGTTTCAAAAGTACCTGCATTCACTTCTTCTGTGATCGAATGGGAATTGATGAAATAATGATGAACCTGATTCAGTTCGGCAGGAGATGGTTTTGCAACGCCGATATTCAGTTCTTTAAAACATTGACGACTGTCTGCAGAAATGATCTGTGTATTATAATGGAGTGCAAACTGAATTGCGAGAGAAGTTTTTCCGACTGCTGTAGGGCCACAAATTATCAGGCAGGTTTTTTTCATTGACGACTACAATGAATGGATAATTGATAATTGATAATTAATAGTGTCTTATCATTTATTGGGTCAGCAGTTTTTGCAAAATGTACTATATCGAAAAGATAAGAAAGGAATGTCTTGAAAAAATTATACATTATCCATTATCAATTGATTAAATATCTTCAGTTCCATTAGTATCTTCCGATGCTTCTTCTTCCTGGCTGTCAGTTTCGGCATCTTCGCCTTCTGTACCAAAACCTTCTTTCAAGGCATCGGGTTGCAGATCATATTTTTCTTCTACTTCAGCAAGGCGTTTATCAACCAGTCCCTTGGTACCATATTGTGAAGGTGCGATGCCTTCTGTTCGGATACAGGCTGGATAACTTAGTTTTTTATTTTCTTCTTTATCAACATTGATCAGTTCCACCATGTATGTCCAGTTCTTATTGAAATCATACACGTAAACAAATTTCTGATTGGGATCTTTTACTTCAGTACCAATTACAGTATCTGCCATTAACAACGGCTCGACTATATATTCCTTATCATATTTATCAAGACTGATCTCACGTCCGCGCTGCCATTTATCATTGCTGCGAAAAAAAGTTGCCTGGTGCTTGCTGTCAAAATCATAACACTTTAAAATCGTATCATGAAGATCTTTAAAGGTCTGCGTATGCCGCACTGCAATATCTCTGTAAATACTTTCATCCTCTTCCCAGTAAACCCTGAAACGTAAAATAGCCATCTGTATGTAAGGTTGGTGTAAGTTTAATAATTACCAAAAATAATGAATTAAGTTGTAAGTTTTAAGTTGTAGGTTTTAAGTGCAGTTTGCGAGTTGATAGGGTTGATAAAGTTGATGGGTTAATATAGTTGATAAGGTCAGCGTGTTCAGGTTCAAACTGTCAACCGTCATCTGCCAACTCATAACTCTTAACTCATAATTCTTAACGCTTCACAAGTCCCATCTCTTTTCCTGTTCTCAGCATCAGTTCAAATGCAGCAGTATAATCATTTGGAATAATTCCATCGAGTATTGCATCCCGGATCACATTTTTTATATCGCCCACGGCACGCGAAGGATGAAGGTTGAAGGTCTGCATGATCAGTTCTCCTGTTATAGGTGGTTGCCAGTTGCGAAGCTGATCTTTTTCTTCTACCTCAGTACAACGCTGCCGCACTAATTCAAAATTTTCAAGATAACGTTTTACTTTCTGTTTATTTTTTGACGTGATATCCGCTTCACACAATGTCATCAGCGATTCGATATCTTCACCGGCATCAAATAACAATCTTCGTATAGCACTGTCCGTGATATTCTCTTTGGTAAGACTGATGGGTCTTAAATGCAGTTCTACCATTTTGCGGACAAACCGCATCTTATCATTCTGCGGAAGTTTGAGTCTGGTAAAAATTTTCGGTACCATTCTTCCGCCGATTACTTCATGGCCATGAAAGGTCCAGCCATGACCTTCTTCAAAACGTTTGGTGGCAGGCTTTGCAATATCATGCAAAACTGCAGCCCAGCGTAGCCACAGATCATCTGTGTTCACACTGATATTATCAATCACCTGAAGAGTATGATAAAAATTATCTTTATGACCTTTGCCATCAATATATTCAGCGCCGGCAAGTGCTACCATTTCTGGAAAAATAAGCTGCAATAAACCACTGGTATATAAAAGATCAAAACCAATGGAAGGTTTGGAAGAAAGCAATATTTTGTTGAGTTCATCTGCAATGCGTTCTTTGCTTACGATCTTAATGCGCTGGGCATTTTCTTTGATAGCAGTAAATGTTTTTTCGCTGATGATAAATTGTAACTGCGCCGCAAAACGGATCGCACGCATCATCCGGAGCGGATCATCACTGAAAGTAATACCTGGTTCGAGTGGTGTCTGAATTTTTTTTGCTGCAATATCCTCCAGCCCTTGAAAAGGATCGATCAGTACACCATAATTTTCTTCGTTGAGTGAAATGGCCATTGCATTAATAGTAAGGTCACGCCGGTGCTGATCATCTTCCAGTGAGCCATTCTGTACGGCAGGTTTGCGGCTGTCCGGATCATAACTTTCTTTGCGGGCACCTACAAATTCTATTTCAAGATCATTGATCTTTATCTGTGCCGTACCAAAGTTTTTAAAAAAAGAAACTGCCGGTTGGGAATTGAATTCAGCTGCCACTTCATGCGCCAGAGCAATACCATCACCTACGCATACAATATCCATATCCTTTGTTGGCCTGTTCATTATTTTATCACGTACAAAACCACCAATGAGGTAACAGGGCATCTGAAGTCCTGCAGCTGCATGAGCAATTTTTTGTAAGATCAATAATTCTTTATCAGTGCAGTTGATGTCCATATCAGGCGTAAAAATAGTTACAATCGTTTAAATCGTTTAAATCGTTTAAATCGTTTAAATCGTTTAAATCGTTTAA
>JBDUCW010000231.1:0-4140 GCA_040003235.1 Ferruginibacter sp.
AGTCGTAAATCAGGTGAAATTTACTCAGATGAAGATTGAGCCTGATGAGAAAGTAGTGGAAAAAATTGAAACAATCGATACTACTCAGAAGGTAAGTACTGTTACAATTCAAACTGAAAATAAAGCCGACGTTGTAGCACCTGTAGAAGAAAAAGGAACTACAGTTGTAGAGAAAGTTGAAAAGGCTCCGGAAGATGATAATCAGATTTTCCGTAAAGTGGAGATAGAAGCAGAATTTCCCGGTGGAGAAGGTAAATGGCGTTCTTATCTTGAGAGAACGCTTAATCCCAATGCGCCTGTTGACAATGGAGCTTCGCCTGGTAAATATACCGTAATGGTAGAATTTATCGTAAGCAAAGATGGATCTCTCAGTGATGTTCATGCAACCAATAAAGTTGGGTTCGGTATGGAAGAAGAAGCGGTAAGGGTAATCAAGAAAGGCCCCAAATGGACACCTGCCCAACAAAATGGTCGTCAGGTAAATGCTTACCGCACACAGCCCATTACTTTCCAGGTGAACGAAGAATAAATTTTCCCCGAATAATTTTTTAATCCCTTTTCATTTAATGAAAAGGGATTTTTCTTTATGGAAAGGTTTGGGCGATACATCTTTTTCAAAACAACTATTATGTCAGAACTGGAAATTAAGCAGCATTCCCGGAATGGATTAAAAAAAATGAAAAAACAAAACACAAGAGTCGATTTAACCCCAATGGTTGATCTCGGTTTCTTATTGTTAACTTTTTTTGTATTTACGACTTCAATATCAAAGCCAAGAACAATGATGATCAATGTACCCAAAGATGGTCCTTTCACAAACATATGTAATTCATGTGTGCTGACATTAATGCCTGCCGGGAATAATCAGATTTATTATTATGAAGGAGCGGCCAGCCTTAATCCTCTCATCCGAACTACAACATTTGCTCCGGATGGCTTAAGAAAATTGATATTGGAAAAAAAAGCTTTGATAGCAAGCATGCTCGACAGCAAGAAAGAACTGGTACTCTCCATTAAACCAAGCAATGAATCTTCTTACCGCAACTTTGTAAATGTGTTGGATGAAGTAACCATCAATGACGTTAAACATTATTTTATTGCCGCTCAGGATAAAGATGACCAGAGATTACTTGCTTCGTTTCAGTAATAACTGATGCATTTTGAAGTTATCTTTGTATAAAAAAGTGATTAAATTTTCGGGATGGGATGATACGATTATAGCGCTGGCAACAGCACCGGGAGTAGGAGCTCTGGGGGTAATTAGATTAAGCGGCAGCAAAGCAATTCAAATAATTAACCAGCTTTTTCCTTCAAAAGACCTGATGCAGCAACCTACCCATACACTCCATGTAGGTTTGATTAAAGAAAATGAAAATATACTCGATGAAGTAGTGGTTTCTATTTATAAAAATCCGAAAAGTTATACCGGAGAAGATGTGGTTGAAATAAGCTGTCATGGTTCAATGTATGTTCAGGAACGGGTAATGCAGGCCTGTATACGTATGGGAGCAAGATCGGCAAAACCCGGAGAATTTACACAACGTGCTTTTTTGAATGGAAAACTGGATCTTACACAAGCCGAAGCTGTGGCGGATCTGATATTATCGAATACTGCAGCGTCACAAAAAAATGCATTGCATAACATCAGGGGCGGTTTCAGTAATGTATTAAAAGCACTGCGTGAAAACCTGATTCAGTTTGGTGCTTTAATAGAGCTTGAACTTGATTTTAGCCAGGAAGATGTGGAGTTTGCAGACCGTAAAAAATTTTACGAATTAATCCAATCGGCACAAAATACAACTGACAAACTTCTGTCATCATTCGAATTGGGAAATGTAATCAAGAACGGAGTGACTGTTGCAATCATAGGTAAACCCAATGCCGGCAAATCGACACTGCTCAATGCATTACTCAATGAAAACAGAGCTATCGTAAGCGAGATTGCAGGTACCACGCGTGATACCATAGAAGAAGTACTGAATATAAATGGAATTCTGTTTCGCTTAATAGATACCGCAGGAATAAGAAAGTATGCCACCGACATCATTGAAAATATAGGAATGGATCGCAGTTATGAAAAAATGCGGACAGCAGACCTTGTACTATATATATTCGATATCAACAGTTCCACACACAATGATGTTGAAAATATGATCAATGACTTTAAAGAGCAGCAGCTGCGTTTTGTATTGGTCGCCAATAAGTCTGATATTGTGGATCAGATCAAGCAATGGCAGAATTTTAATATAGCCCCACTTCATTTTATATCTGCAAAAGAAAAATCTGGGATTGACGAATTAAAAGAACTGATTTTCGCTAATACAGTCAACAACATTGCATCTCCTGAAAATACAGTGATCACCAACAGCAGACACTATGAGGCTTTGCAGCAGGTAAGTGTTTCATTAAATGATATAAAAAACGGTTTAGATAACAATATTCCCGGCGACTTACTGGCATTGGATATCAGGCGCTGTCTTCATTATATTTCGGAAATAACTGGGGATATTTCCAATGAAACCATTCTTGACTATGTGTTCAGTAAATTTTGTATCGGCAAATAAAATCGTGGTTACAGATGCCTTTGCGATATGGCCAATTTTACAAGCACTGCCGTGTTTTTGGCATTGAATTTTTCTAAAAGATTTTTCGGTGTGTATCAAACGTGGTTGTGCCAACAAATAATCATTTCCTTACATTGCCAATGTTTTGTAACTGCAAATATCTTTATTGCGAAATGCTTGACCAAAGTCAGCAACCTTTTTATCGTGTTTGCTTCGTCTCTGCTTCGTACCTTGCTCGTCTTTCGTTCGCGGTTGTTCGCAAATTTGCGAAGGGTTGCGAAGAATTGTGAAGCATTCCCGAACAAGAGACGAAGCAGGGACGAACAAGACCGGGAAATCCCCTTAAAACTGATCCGAAAATAATGGAAGGCTTTAATCCTGAAATACTAACCGGACTGGTAAAAATTAAAATGCCCTTTGGTAAATACAAAGGCACTTTAATATGCAATATACCGGTCGTTTACCTTGAATGGTTTAAAAGAAAAGGCTTTCCCAAAGGTAAGCTTGGTCAATTACTGGAAACGATGTATGAAATAAAAATAAATGGCCTCGATTATTTACTGACTCCGTTGAAAAATCAATAGTGGAAAAAACCGGCACAATTGTTTTTTTTCTTCCTTATTCAATGCTGAAATTATTGTTCTCTTTTCAATGGATAGAGACTCCATGAGTATATTTGTATAAATATATTTTATCGCTTCAGCAAACAACATATTACTAAACCCTATTGAATATTTAAAAGGTGTTGGGCCATTACGTGCTGACCTGCTTAAAAAAGAACTGGGCATCTTTACATTTAAAGATCTGCTGGAACATTTTCCATTCAGGCATATTGATAAAACAAAGGTTGAAAAGATTAATTCTGTCAACCCCGATAATGAATTTGTACAGGTAGCCGGAAGGTTAAAACATTTTGAAATACTGGGTGAAAAAAGGGGGAAAAGATTAGTAGCTTATCTTGAAGATGATACAGGAGAAATAGAGTTGCTATGGTTCCAGGGAATTAACTGGGTAGAAAAAACGCTTACCATCGGGGCATCATATCTTGTCTTTGGAAGACTTGGCTTTTTTATGGGTAAGCCACAAATTGCACATCCGGAAATGGAACTTTATTCAAAAGAAAATGCTACAGGAAAGAACTTCCTGGAACCGGTGTATACTTCTACAGAAAAACTTTCTGCAAGAACCGGCTTCAGCGGAAGAAATATTGCAAAACTAACCAAAGCTTTAATCCTTCAACTTGAAGAAAAAGATATTCCTGAAAATTTACCTGAATCCTTGCTGTCACAATATAAATTTGTCAGCAGGTTTACTGGCTTTCAACAAATACATTTCCCTTCTACAGAGGAAAATTATCAGCAGGCACTCAGGCGCCTGAAATTTGAAGAACTTTTTTTTTCGCAGTTGCGGTTAAGCATGATCCGCGGTGAAAGACATCAATTTTCCCGCGGCGTGACTTTTAAAAAAGTTGGAGATCTTTTCAATGGGTTCTTTAATAACTATCTTCCTTTTAATCTCACCGGAGCGCAGAAAAGAGTTTTAAAAGAGATTCGGAATGATACAGGCAGCGGCAGGC
>JBDUCW010000232.1:0-4121 GCA_040003235.1 Ferruginibacter sp.
AAGCGACTGTTGAAATTGTGGTTAATATTACATTGTCAATGAAGAGCCGGTTGATATGATTGATAAAGTTAATAGGGGAGGCTTCGGATCCATTTTCAACTTTATCAGCATTCTCAACATGATCAACCTCATTTGCTAAATGATTGTGACAATACAACGATTGCTGAAAATAATATTCCTTCTATTATTGCCCGTGCTTTCCATTGCACAGCATCCCAATACTTTTTTTACCAAAGCAGAAGCTGCCGATGTAAAAGCAGGACTTACAAAATATCCGTTGCTCACAAAATCTTACACTGAATTAAAAAAGCAGGTAGATGAATGGCTGAATAAAGAAGTAGATGTTCCTGTACCTAAAGATCCCGCCGGTGGTTATACGCATGAAAAACATAAAGCGAATTATATGCTCATGTTCAACAGTGGTATACTTTATAATATAACCGGGGATACAAAATATGCAACACTGGTAAAAAATATTCTGTTGAAATATGCTGTACTGAATCCCGGTTTAAAAAAACATCCTCAGGCAACCAGCAGTTCACCCGGGCATATTTTCTGGCAGGCTTTGAATGATGCCAACTGGTTAGTGTATACCGGAATGGCTTATGATCTTGTTTACAATTCATTTACTGCTGCAGAAAGAAAAACAATTGAAGACGGCGCTTTTAAACCAGAGGTGGATTTTTTTACAAAAGACCTCAAGCCATGGTTCAATCTTATTCACAATCACGGCGTGTGGGCCTGTGCCGGCGTGGGTATCGTCGGAATAGCCACCAATAATAAAGAGTATATTGACATGGCGTTATACGGAACAGAGAAAGATGGTAAAAGCGGTTTCATGGCGCAGATGGATGGGTTGTTTTCACCGGATGGATATTATACCGAAGGTCCTTATTACGTACGCTACGCGATCCTTCCTTATTATCTTTTTGCCAATGCGCTTGATCATGCAAAACCGGAATTAAAAATCTTTCAGCACCGCAACAGTATTTTGCAAAAGGCATTGCTTGCAGGATTACAGCAGACCAATCTTGATGGTACATTCTTTCCGCTGAACGATGCATTAAAAGATAAAGACTATACCAGCAATGAATTGGTAACGGCCATCGATATAGCCTGGAAAAATTATGGCGCTGACCAGGGATTGCTGACGGTTGCAAAAAAGCAAGACCGTGTACTGTTGAACAAAGGCGGTGCTTCCATTGCAGCGCTCATCGCTTCCCCCAAAAATATTCCTGCATACTATCCTTATAAAACTGAAGAATATGTTGATGGCATGAAAGGCGATGAAGGCGGTGTAAGTTTTCTTCGTAATGGTAAAGACAAAACATTGACGACACTTATATATAAGTATACATCGCACGGACTTTCGCACGGCCATTTTGATAAACTCAATATCAATTTATTCGACAAGGGCAATGAGATCCTCACCGATTACGGTTCTGTCCGCTTTATAGGAATTGAACAAAAATATGGTGGCCGTTATCTTCCGGAAAATACGGCTTATGCCGGACAGACCATTGCGCATAATACAATGGTGGTGGATGAAAGCAGTCAGTTCAATGCAGATGAAAAAACAGGAGAAAAATTTCATGCAGATAAATTATTCAGCAGTATCAGCAGTGCTGCAGTACAGGTAGTTGCTGCTAAAGAAGACAACGCTTACAAAAATGTTCATTTGCAACGAACCATTTATATGCTGCAGTTACCGGATGGAAAAAAGATCATTGCGGATATATTCAATGCCAATGCTGCAGATCAGCATGAATACGATTTGCCTTTCCAGTTCAATGGTAACCTGATCAATACCAATTTTAAATACAAGTCAGCAACAAAGACACAGGAAATGCTGGGCAAAAAAAATGGCTACCAGTTTTTGTGGAAAGAAGCAGAAGCGGACGTGAAAGATTCATTGGTACAGTTTACGTTTTTAAATAACCGCACCTATTATTCTATTTCATCTTTGATAGAAGGAGATGCGCAGTTATTTTTTACGAGAACGGGCGCCAATGACCCCGATTACAATCTGCGCCGTGAGCCCGCTTATATCATCCGCAAGAAAGGGAGCAATCAATCATTCATCAATGTGATAGAGATACACGGTAGTTTTGATCCGATCATCGAAATATCCGTAGATGCTTATCCTTCTGTTCAGCAGATACAATTGCTGGAGAATGACGAAACATTTTCAGTCGCAAAAATAATTATTGCAGGAAAAGAATTGATGATCGCACAATGCAATAAAGATTTTTCAAAGGAAATAAAACATACCATAAATGTTGCCGGGAAAAATTTAGCATGGGTCGGTCCTTATACTATTTTGTATGACGGAAAACAATTAAAATAAATCAATCGAACATTTGTTAACTAAACTAATGAATATGGGAACTACTGAAACCGTAAAGGTATTTATTGAAAACGCCGACGTACCCTGGCAGGAAATGGCCACCGGAGTAAAAAGAAAGATCATGGCCTTTGATGAAAGGTTGATGGTCGTAAAAGTAGAATTCGAAACCGGCGGCATAGGATCATTGCACCAGCATTATCATACACAGATCACGCATGTGGAAAGCGGCGTTTTTGAGGTGACGATCGGCAATGAGAAAAAAATACTTATGGCCGGAGACGTTTTTTATATACCACCAAATGTGGTCCATGGCGCTTTATGCATAGAAGGCGGAGTGTTGATAGATATATTCAGCCCTATGCGGGAAGATTTTATTACACAGTCCTTATAAAATTGATGAAGACGAACCTGATCCATATTATTTTTTTATTAGGTCTGCTGATGGCATGCAATAAAAAAGCAATTCCTGCCGGAACTGAAATGTCCGGCAACAGGATCATTCATGTAGTTGATGCAACAACATTGAAGGCTGCTTTACTGAATGCGAAACCAGGTGATGAAATAGTAATGGCTGACGGCAATTACAATGGCAGATTTGTTATTGCTTCGGGAACGAATGGCACCTCCGCGAAACCCATTATTTTAAGGGGCTCACGGAATGCAGTACTCGATGGGGGAGATATTAATACAGGCTATGTGCTGCACCTGCAGTCAAACTACTGGATCATTAAAGGATTCACGGTTACCAATGGCCTGAAAGGCTTGATGGTGGATGGAGCTTTGTACAGTGTTATTGACGGAATAAAAGTTGACCATATCGGCGAAGAAGGCATTCATCTGCGTAAATTCAGTTCGCACAATACCATTCAGCATTCGGAGATCAGCAACACCGGTTTAAAAACTGCGGACTACGGAGAAGGTATTTATATCGGCTCTGCAAAAAACAACTGGGCAAAATATTCTGATGGTAAACCTGATCTGTGTGATTCAAATCTCATCAGCAATAATACGATTGGTCCCGCTGTGGCTGCCGAATGCATTGATATCAAAGAAGGCACTACCGGAACTATTATCCGTGGAAATATTTTTGATGCGGCAGGTATAACCGGTGCTAATAGTGCGGATAGCTGGATCGATGTTAAAGGCAATCATACTTTAATAGAAAACAATACAGGAAACAATCCCGGCGGTTCAATATTTACAGATGGATACCAGGTGCACTGCGCTTTTGCAGGCTGGGGAAATTACAATGAGTTTAAAAATAATAATTGTACCGTCAATGCATCGGGATATGGATTCAATATCCAGCTCAGCGGCAGTAACGGTGCTACAACTGGGAATAAAGTATACAGCAACAATATAGTAACGGGAGCGGTGAAAGGCATTTCAAATATTCCGCTCAGCAATTAAAAAGATTCAGGCCTGCATATGAAAGTAAAAGGACTCAGATGGTGGATCATTGGTTTGATAGGTGTTGCAACGATCATTAATTATATCGATCGCAGCGCCATCAATATCATGTGGCCCTATATCTATAAAGATTTTGGTATTACTGATGCAGATAACAAAAGTGCCCTTGCACTGATGACTACCTGTTTTATGATAGCGTATGCAATCGGACAAACTGTAACAGGAAAGATGATGGATGCAATCGGAACAAGACTCGGTATGACCGTGTCCATTGCAGCATGGAGTATATCTATAGCGTTGCATGCAGTGGCGAAGTCATTGTTTTCTTTTAATATTTTCAGATCGATGCTTGGTATCAGCGAAG